>CAXUCM010000218.1:0-6449 GCA_964249315.1 uncultured Acetobacteraceae bacterium
GGGTTGAGGTTGGGGCTCCGCCCCAAGCCCCGCCAAAGGCTCGCCTTTGGGAACCTCTTATGAATGGATCCGGGGCTGAGCCCTGGGCTTGCCTATCGGCGCGTCAGCTTCTCGATCTCGGAGCGGACCAGCGTCTCCACCAGACCGGGAAGGTGCACGTCGAGCCAGTTGCTGAGCAGGCCGCGCAGCTCCTCGCGTACCATATCCTCCAGGGTCGGGCCGCCGGCGCGCAGGATCGCCGGCGAGGTCGGTGCCGCCGGCGGCTGGTCGCGCCGCAGCGCGTCCTGCAGCGCGTCGAACGATTGCGACGCCGCGGCACGCGTGCGAGCCGCGACCAGACCTTCGATCGCGCGAGCATCGGGCGCCGGCTGGGGCGCCGGAGGCGTCGGCGTGGGCTCGGGCTTTTCCGGCGGCACCATCATCGCTTCCCTGAGCACGAGCACATCGTCCTTCGAGCCGGTCGGCTCGGCCGGCTTGATCTCCGGCCGAGCCGGCGCGGCCTCAGCCGGCGCCACCTCGTCCTCGTTGAGGATGCGCCGGATCGAGGCCAGGATCGTGTCCATCGATCCGTCTTCCTCGGTGCGCGTCGCGGGGTTCTGCGGCTTGGGGTTGCTCTTCAACGGCGGACTTCCAGTGCTCGGCGGACCGCTCTCAGCGCCCGGGCTGCCCGACCGCATAGTCGTTCAAGCCCCAGAGCCGGTCCTTCACCGCATTATAATACGCGACTTCGTCGTAAAGCGGCACGTTGAGTTTGAGGTCGCGCGCGGTCAATCGTCCGATCGCGGCGGCGACGCTGTAAGAGGCGGTGACCATGCTGCTGAGGCTCTGCACCAGGGCCAGCTGCGAGGACAGCAAGGTCTGCTGCTGCTGCAGCACCTCCAGCGTGGTGCTGGTGCCGACGATGGCCTGCCGCTCAACGCCGTCCAGTGCCACGATGTTGGAGCGCACCGCGGCGCGGTTGCTTTCGATCGAGGCCTTGAACGCGATCAGGTTCTCCCAGTTCGAGACCGCGTTCTGCAACGCTGCGCGTCGCTGCACATCGACCTGGCGGCGCGAAAACTGCTCGGTCTGGCGCGCCTGCCGGACCGCGGCGAACTCCGCGCCGCCCTGGTAGATCGGCACCTGGAAGTTGAGGATCGCCTCCTTGATGTCCTGCTGGTAGCCCTTGAAGCTCTGGTTGACGCCGTGCTCGTACTCGGCCTCGGCATTCACCTTCGGCAGCAAGGCCGACATCGCCACGTCGAACGCGTCCTTGTTGGAGGACTGGGTGAACAGGGCGGCGATGACGTTCGGATTGTTCGAGACCGACTGCGCCATCACCTCCTGCTCGTTGTGCACCGGCAGGGCCAGCGGCTGCGGCGGGATCAGGTTCGGCGGCGGCGGCATGCCGATCTGCTGCACGTAGGTCGCCTCGGCGGTTTCGAGCTGGCCTTCCGCCTGCTGTCGCTGGGCGCGCGCGGTGGCCAGCGCCGCCTCGGCCTGGGCGACGTCGGTGCGGGTGATCTCGCCGACCCGGAAGCGATCGTTGGTCGCCTGCAGCTGCTCGACCAGCACGCGCTCGTTGTTGGTCTGGATCTGCAGGTTCTGCTGGTTCTGGATGACGCCGACATAGGCGCTGACCACGTTGGTGAACACGGTCTCCTCGGTGGCGATCAGGGTGGCGCGTTCGGACATGACCCGGTTCACCGCCTCGTGCGTCAGCGACGTGGTGCGGCCGCCGGCATAGACCGGCTGGGTGATGGTCACGCCTGCGGTGTAGCCGGGGGTCGCGATGTTGCTGGTGCTGAGCCCGGGACTACCCGTCTCCTGGTTGAAACCGGGTTCCGAGGTGCTGCCCTGCGAGTAGCTGAGGTCGGTGGTGCCGGTGATGGTCGGCCGCCAGCCGGCCAGTGCGGTCGGCACGTTCTCGTCGGTGGCGCGAAGGTTGGCGCGCTCCGCCTGCAGCTGCGGATTGGTCAGGTAGGCGGCGGCGAACGCTTCCTGCAGCGTATGCGGCACGAAGGTCGGCGAGCCGCTGCCGTCATATTTCTGCGCCAGCGCCGTGCTGCTGCATAGCCATGCGGCCAGTCCGATCCCGACTCCGGTTCGAACAACCATTCCCGCCCTCCTGGTCGCGTCGCACCGGTCGCCTGCACGCCGGGGCCCTGTGACGGTCTGCCACAGAATCGACGCGGGATTCCAGTCGTCAGAACGCGAAGGCCGGCCTGGGCGCCAGTTCCGGGATCAGCGGCGTCGAGGCATCGAACTGCGGCCGACCGCGCAGGCCGCCGTTCGACGCTTCCGCCAGCACGACGGTGCCGACCTGGGCTTCCGGCCAGAGCACCGCCGCCAGCCGGCCGGCGGCGGCGAGCTGACCGGCCAGGACCGGCGGCAGCGTCCGGACGGCGCCGTCGATCAGGATCAGCTCGTAAGGCGAAGCGTCCGCCCATCCGGCCTGCAGCGGCCCGGTCTCGAAGCGGATCGTCGGCGCCAGGGCGGCGCAGATCGCCGCACCCCGGCCGGCGAGTGCCGCATCCTGCTCGAGCGCGATCACCGTCAGACCGAGCCTGGCCAACAGGACGGCGGCATAGCCGGTGCCGGCCGCGACCACCAGCGCACGCTCTCCCGCCCGCGGCGACGCCACCTGCAGCATCCGCCCGATGATCCGCGGCTCCATCAGCACGCGGCCGCCGCCGAGCGGCACGGCGCGGTCGGCATAGGCGAACCCGGCCGCGGCCGGCGGCACGAACCGTTCGCGCGGCACCTCGCGCATCGCCTTGAGGATGCGGGCATCGTTGACCTGGAGCGGCCGGATCTGGCTGTCGACCATCTGGTTGCGTGCCGACACGTACTCCTGCGTCGGCGGAGAAGGATGGGCGTCGCTCTGGCTCATGGGCAGGGTTATAGGGGAGCCGCGCGCGGACGGTAAGACCGAGGCTTGACCGTCATCCGGGTGCCTGGGATATAGCGGCGCGCCATGGCGGGTCCGGTGGCAGAGTGGTGATGCAGCGGACTGCAAATCCGCGAATGTGGGTTCGATTCCCGCCCGGACCTCCAGGCCGCGACATGAGCCCTGGGCATCTCGGCTTCTGCCGCGACGCGGACTTGCGCGCGTCGCGGGGTGCACGCATCGTTCGAAACGGCAGCGCCGTTCATCGAGTGTCACTCAACCGAAAGAGCCGCCGGAATGCAGCGGCAGGCGGAATACAGAGTTGGTATCGAATTGATCCTGGCGAGCGAGTCTTCGGCGCGTCGATCGGCAGCAGGGCCTCGATGAACGCCCTGGCCGTCGACGCCGCCGCTTCGCTCGCCGAGATCGCCGGCTGCTTCTGCTTCTGGGCCTGGCTGCGGCTCGATCGCAGCCCATACTGGACCATCCCCGGCCTGTTCTGCCTCGCGGCCTTCGCCTGGCTGCTGACCCGTGTGCCGACCGTCCAGGCCGGTCGCGCCTATGCCGCCTATGGCGGGGTCTATATCGCCGCGTCGCTGCTCTGGCTGTGGGCCGTCGAGGGCGTGCGTCCGGACCGCTGGGATCTCGCCGGCGCCGGCTGCTGCCTGCTGGGCAGCGCGATCATCCTGCTCGCGCATCGCGCCGGCTGAGGGAGGCGGCCCCGCCCGCCCGCCAAGACCGCGCCAGCCGCTTGCCGAGCCGCAGGCTGGGCACCTCGACCAGCCGGTGCAGCAGCCAGGCCAGCGGCAGTACCACCGCCAGCGCGATCGCGAGTGCTGCGGCGTAGCCGCAACCGAGGCGGACGATGCTGAACGTCATCACCGAGTAGCCGATGATCGAGTGGATCAGGTAGAGCGGAAAGGAGATGTCGGCGAGCCGGTCGAGCCAGCCGACGCTGCGAAACCGGCCGCGCGCCAGGTAGGAAGCGAGGAACAGCACCAGCGCGTAGAGGTAGTTCATCGTCAGGCTCGGGAACAGCGCCCGCATCGGGCTCAGGCGCCAGCAACAGACGAACAGGCCGAACAGCACCGATCCCGCGCCGAGCGACGCGGCCGCGCCGAGACGGCCGACCAGATGATAATGGAAGAGCGTGCCGATCAGCATGAAGCCGATCAGCATCGGCTCGTCGGCAAGCTGGTCGTTCAGGTGGATCAGCCCGTAGCGCTGCGCCGCCGCGACCGCGAGCCCGAACAGCGCCCAGGCGAACAGCGGCAGCACCCGACCGGCCAGGATCCAGGGCCGCATCAGCGCCATCAGGAGGTAGAACTTGACCTCGATGGCGAGCGTCCAGTTGACCAGGTCGACATAGCCGCCGAACACCGTGTCCAGCAGCAGCGCATTGCTCAGATAGGTCGCCGCCGGGAACGCCATCGCGCGGCCGTACAGACGATGCTGCGCGAACACGGCGAGCCACTCGAGCAGCAGCGCTGCCCACAGCAGGGGATAGATGCGAAACCCGCGCGCGATCAGGAACGCCGTGCGATCCTGCGCACGCAGCGAAAAGGGGATGACGAAGCCGCTGATCAGGAAGAACACCGCGACCCCGAAGGCGCCTTCATTGAGCCAGGACAGCCGGGTCACGCGCAGGATCGCAGGCTCGCCGACATGCACCTCCGGCGCGCTGATCATCCAGCCGACCAGCGGTCCCATCAGGACGAAGACGCCGCCGAGATGGCTGAGCATGACCGACAGCGCCGCGAGGCCGCGCAACTGGTTGGCGAAGATGAGCTTCGCACCGGCGCCGTCCGTGGTCCCGGCTTCAACCCCGCGCTGTTGCAACCGCATGGTCGCGATCTTTCGCTTGCGCCCCTTCGGGCACGGGTGCGGGCGCGTGTCCGTCCCGGAGGCAGGACCGCAGCATTAGGGCATGCGTCCACACCGGTCCACCATGTCCGGGGACGCCCTGTGCGGAGAGGTTGATTTGGAACAGCAGCTCGACCATCACGAACATGCCGAGCACGCGCTCGGACATGCGCCGGGCCACGGCAGCAAGCGCGCCGCACTGCTGGTGGCGATCCTGGCCGCCTGCCTCGCGGTCAGCGAGCAGGGCGCCAAGCATGCGGAAATCCGGGTCAGCGAGGATGCGATCGCTGCGGCCGACGCCTGGACGCAGTACCAGGGCAAGTCGATCCGCCAGGCGCTTGCGCACGACCTTGCCGCCCTCGCCAGCACCCTGGCGGTACCCCCCGGCGCCGCGGCGACGGCCGCACGCCAGGCCGTGCTCGAGCGGCTTGCCCAGGAGCAGGCGCATTACGAACGGGACGGCGTCGACGGCAAGCAGGCGATCGCGCGGCGCGCCCAGGATTTCGAGTCCGCCCGCGATACCGAGGCCGCCCGTGCGCGGCGCTACGACAACGCCGCTGCCGCCTTCGAACTCGGGATCGTCCTGTCCACGGTCTCGGTCATCGCGACCTCGGACCTGCTGCTGCTGGCCGGGGTGGCACTCGGCGTCATCGGGCTCGCATGCACCCTGGCGGGATGGCTCGGCGCGGTATGACCACGGCGACGGCATCCGGACATCGCCTCGAGACAAATGGATTCTCAAGGCTTCGCCTTGAGCGGGTCCAGGGCGGAGCCCTGGCCTCAGGCGAGCCTACGGCGCGCCGAGCCGGAGCAGCCGGTCGGCGTTGCCGTGCGCCTCGTCGAGCAGAACGTGCACCAGGCCGAGTTGCGCCGGCTCGCAAGCCGCCGGCCGGCGCGGGGCTGTCGCGACCGGCGATACGATGGTGGTAGCGGCTCAGCCGCAGCGGCACCACGCCGATATCGCCGAGCCGGAGGATGTGCCGCTTGTCGTCCCAGTCGCCGAGCGCCGCCATATCGACGTCGAAGCGGCCACCGCGTCGACCGTCCGGCGGCGCATCAGCAGGCTGATCGGCGGCACCTGGTTGGCACGCAGCATCTGTGCGTCGTCGACGCGTGCGGGGCTGTGCAGGCCGTGCCGGCGATGCGCCTCGACGATGCCGTCGCCGTCGACGCGCTCGTGCACCGTGGTGCAGTGACACACCGCGGCGACGTGGCCGGCATGCTCCGGCGCGCGCAGGAACCGGACCCGATGGGCGAGGAAGTCCGGGTGCCAGCTATCGTCATCGTCGTGCAGGCAGACGAAGTCGCCCTCCGAGGCGTCCAGCGCGACGCCGTGCCGGCGCACCCGCGGCTCCAGCCAGCGCAGGAAGCCGCCCGGCACGATGCCGCCCAGCACCGCGCCGATGCCGCCAGAACTCGGCCGCCGAGGCGGCGCCGGCCGACGGCAGCGTGCGGCCGCGCAGCACCCACTCGCGCCGCGCCCGCGAGGCGGGCAGCACCGCCGGACCCGGCACGGCGATGTCGGCCGGCGGATCGTCGCCGATATGCAGCACCCCGCCGTCCTCGCCGCGGACGAGCTGCCATTGCCGTCCGCCGGCCTTGGTGGCACCGGTCTCGGACGAGACGTACAGCGCCTGCCAGCCGGCCTGGCCGGCATGGGTGCGCAGACCCGCGATTGCCGCCGCGGGCAAATGCATGTCCGAGAAGGCGTAGCGCC
>CAXUCM010000219.1:0-4979 GCA_964249315.1 uncultured Acetobacteraceae bacterium
GGGCGCTGCCCTGGACCCGCTCAAGGCTCGGCCTTGAGAATCCATTCCGCTGAACGCGATGGCCCTGAATTCTCGCGTGCTGCGCCAAGTGCTCAACCTCGACGATTTCGGGCGTCTGGCCAGACCGCGCCTGCCTCGGGCGGTGTACGGCTACGTCGCCAACGGGACCGAGGACGGGGTCGGTCGCGACCATAACCGCGCCGCCTTCCGGGAGTGGCAGATGGTAACGCGGGTGCTGCGCGACGTCTCGCGACGCTCGCAGGAGACCATGCTGTTCGGCCGGCGCTATGCCTGCCCGTTCGGCATCGCGCCGATGGGGGCCGCCGCCGTGGTCGGCTTCGATGCGGACCATCGCATGGCGCGCGCGGCGCGCGCGGCCGGCATCCCGTTCGTGCTCAGCGCCAATTCGATCACGCCGCTGGAGGAGCTGTCGCAGAGCAACCCGGACACCTGGTTCGCCGCCTACCAGTCGCCCGAGCCGCACCGGATCGAGCAGATGGTCGAGCGCGTGGCGCGAGCCGGGATCCGCGTGTTCGTGCTTACCGTCGACGTGCCGGTCATCGCCAACCGCGAGGACGACAGGCGTTCCGGCTACAGCATGCCGCTGCGGCCGACGCCGCGGCTGGGCTGGGACGGGCTGACCCATCCGCGCTGGCTCGTCGGCACCGCGGCGCGCACGCTGCTCCGGCGCGGCATCCCGGCGATCAGCAACGTCGAAGCACGCGACCCGATCGGCCTGTTCTCGCGCAAGGTGGGCGCGGTCGGCGGCCACAGCGCGTTCGCCTGGGAGCAGGCCGGGCTGATCCGCCGGCTCTGGCAGGGACCGTTCGTGATCAAGGGCGTGCTGTCGGCGGAGGACGCGCGCCTGGCCCGCGAGCTCGGCGCCGACGGCATCGTCGTCTCCAACCATGGCGGCCGCCAGCTCGACGCCGCGGTCTCGCCGATGCAGGTGCTGGCCGAGATCAAGGCGGCGAGCGGCACCATGACGGTGATCGCCGATAGCGGCTTCCGGCGCGGCACCGACCTGCTCAAGGCGCTCGCACTCGGCGCCGACTTCGTGCTGATCGGCCGCCCGTTCCTGTTCGCCGCCGCCCTGGCCGGCGAGGCCGGCGTGCGTCACGCGATCGCGCTGCTCTCGCGCGAGATCGACATCGATCTTGCCCTGCTCGGGCTGGGCTCGGTGGCGCAGGCCGGGGCCGAGATGCTGCGTCCGGCGGTGCGATCCGCCCACGCGCCGAGCTGACCTCGCTCATGTCGACCAGGACCGTGCATCCGGACGGGCTGCCGACGCCGCAACGCTACTGGTCGATGCTGGCGATCGCGGTCGGCATCACCCTCTCGGTCCTCGACGCCTCGGTGGTCAACATCGCGCTGCCGGCGATGTCGCGCCAGCTCGGCACCACGCCCGAGGCCGCGATCTGGATCGTCAACGCGTACCAGCTGGTCCTGGTGGTGACGCTGCTGCCGCTCTCCTCGCTCGGCGAGCGGGTCGGCTACCGGCGCGTCTACCAGACCGGGGTGGCGGTCTTCACCTTGGGCTCGCTCGCCTGCGTGCTGTCGCACAGCCTGACCGTGCTGGTGCTGTCGCGGACCGTGCAGGGGCTGGGGGCGGCCGGGATCATGAGCGTCAACGGAGCGCTGGTGCGCTTCACCTATCCGAAGGCAGGACTCGGACGCGGGGTCGGGCTGAACGCCATGGTGGTGTCGCTCGCCGCCGCCCTCGGTCCCACGATCGCGGCGGGGATCCTGGCCGTCGGCAGCTGGCAGTGGCTGTTCGCGGTCAACCTGCCGATCGGCGCTGTCAATTTCCTCCTCGCCGTCCGCGCGCTGCCCGAGAACGAGCTGTCCTCGCGGCCGCTGGACTGGATCAGCGCCGGCCTGAACGCGCTGAGCTTCGGCGTCTTCTTCATCGCCACGGACGCCCTCACCCGGGGCAGCGGCAATCGGGTCGTCGCCGCGGTCGCGGTCGCGGCGGCCTTGCTGGTCGGTATGGCGCTGGTCCGACGCGAAGTGCGGGCGCGCGAGCCGCTGCTCCCGCTCGACCTGCTGCGGATCCCGCTCTTCGCCCTGTCGGTCGCGGCCTCGATCTGCGCATTCGCCGCCTACGCGCTCGCCTTCCTGGCACTGCCCTTCTATTTCGAGACCGTGCTGCACCGCGACCAGGTGCAGACCGGCCTGCTGATGACGCCCTGGCCGGTGGCGGTGGGCCTGCTGGCGCCGCTGGCGGGAGGGCTGTCCGATCATGTGCCGGCGGCGATCCTCGGCTTCGGCGGGCTGCTGGTGCTGGCGTCGGGTCTGGCGCTGCTGGCCGTCCTGCCCGCGCATGCCTCCGGTGCGAACATCGCCTGGCGCATGGCCCTATGCGGCGCCGGGTTCGGCTGCTTCCAGTCGCCGAACAACCGCACCATGCTGTCGACGGCACCACGCCCGCGCGCAGGGGCCGCCGGCGGGACGCTGGCGATCGCCCGGCTGCTCGGGATGACCGTCGGCGCGACCCTGGCGGCACTGGTGTTCCATGCGGCCCCGCGAACCGGCGAGAGCACCTGCCTGCTGATCGGCGCCGGCCTCGCCGCGGTCGCTGCCGCGATCAGCCTGTCGCGGCTGGGGCGGCGAGGCGTGGGGTAGAGGCAAGGGCGCTGCCCATCGATCCGTCCTGCGGCGCTTGCTGGTGGAGCGCGATCAGGGCAGGCTGGACCCGGCCAGCAATCGCGAACATGGCGCCCGCTCATGACCGCCTCGGTTACGCCCTCACCGGAGCCATCGCCTTCGGCGAGCGACGCGGCTCGGCGTGCCGCGCTCGGCCAGTACGACATCCTGGACACGCCTGCCGAGCAGGGCTTCGACGACATCGTTCTGCTGGCGTCCCAGGTGTGCGAGACGCCTGTCGCCCTGGTCAGCCTGGTGGATGGCGACCGGCAATGGTTCAAGGCGCGGATCGGGTTTCCGGCCTGCCAGACGCCGCTGAGCCAGTCCGTCTGCGCCCTGGCCGTGCGGCAGGCCGAGACGTTCGTGATCCCGGACCTCACGCTGGACGAGCGGACGCGGAACAATACGCTCGTCACCGGCGAGCCGTTCATCCGCTTCTACGCGGGGGCGCTGATCCGTTCCCGGCTCGGCACGGCGGTCGGGACCTTGTGCGTCATCGACATCGAGCCGCGCCCCTGCGGCCTGACCCGGATGCAGCGGACGAGCCTGGAGGCCCTCGCCCGGCAGGTCATGGCGCAGCTGGAACTGCGTCGGCTGCTGGCGCGACAGGACCGCAAGGTCCTGGACCGGACCCGCGAGCGGGACCGCGCCTGGCGGCTGTCGCGCGACCTGCTCGTCGTCCTCGACGCGACCGGCACGTTGAGCGCCGTCAACGGCATGTGGACGGACCTGCTCGGTTGGGCGGAGAGCGAGCTGGTCGGCCGTCCGCTCGCGGCGTTCACCCACCCCGAGGACCTTGAGGCGACCCTCGCCGCCTTCGGTGGAATGCTCGAGGCTCCGCTGACCCGTCCGTACGAGCATCGACTGCGACACAAGGACGGCACATATCGCTCGTTCGCCTGGACCGGAGCGTTCGAGGGCGGGAAGGTGTACGGCAACGGGCGTCCCACCACGCTGGAACGCGAGCAGGCGCATGCGCTCGCGCAGTCCGAGGAGCAGCTTCGCCAGTCGCAGAAGATGGAGGCGGTCGGCCAGCTCACCGGCGGCCTTGCGCACGACTTCAACAACCTGCTGACCGGCGTCACCGGCAACCTGGAGCTGCTGCAGACCCGGCTGTCACAGGGCCGCGTCACCGAGCTGGATCGCTACATTCATGCGGCTCAGGGCGCGGCCAGGCGGGCGGCGACCTTGACGCACCGGCTGCTGGCCTTCGCGCGTCGGCAGACGCTGGAGCCCAGACCCACCGACGTGAACCGGCTCGTGGCGGGATTGCAGGAGCTGATCGAGCGCACGACGGGGCCCGAGATCGCCGTCGCGCCGGCGGCGGGCTCCGACTTGTGGATCACGTTCGTGGACCCGGGGCAGCTTGAAAACGCGTTGCTCAACCTGTGCATCAATGCGCGCGACGCCATGCCCGGCGGCGGCAGGCTTGCCATCGCGACGGCCAACCGTTCGGTGGACGATCGGGCGGCACTCGAATGGGACATGAAGCCCGGCCAATACGTGTCGCTCTGCGTGTCGGACGAAGGCCACGGCATGACGCAGGAGGTCATCGCACGCGCGTTCGAGCCGTTCTTCACCACCAAGCTGATCGGCCATGGCACGGGGCTCGGCCTGTCGATGGTGTACGGCTTCGCCCGCCAGTCGGGCGGTCAGGTCCGCATCGGCTCGGAACTCGGACGGGGCACGACGGTGTGCCTGTACCTGCCGCGTCATCTCGAGCCTGCACCGCACGAGGATGCGTCGGAGCCGTCCGCCGCCCCGCGCGCCGGGCAGGGCGAGACGGTGCTGGTCGTCGACGACGAGCCGACGGTGCGGATGCTGGTGACGGAGGTGCTCGAGGAGCTGGGCTACACGGTCATCGAGGCCACGGAGGCGTCGGCAGGGCTGCAGGTGTTGCGGTCGGATGTGCGTATCGCCCTGCTGGTGACGGATGTGGGCCTGCCCGGCGGCATGAACGGCCGTCAGCTGGCCGAGGCCGGCCGCACGATCCGGCCCGACCTCAAGGTGCTGTTCGTCACCGGCTACGCCGAGCACGCGGTGCTCGATGACGGGCAGCTGGAGCCGGGGATGCACGTGCTGACCAAGCCGTTCGGGATGGAAGCGCTCGCCGGCAAGATACGGGAGCTTATCGGCAACCAGTCTGGGCTCCGGAAACCGTCCTGCTAGGACAGACCGATTCGCAAGAAGACGGGACACCGCATGACGCAAGCATCGGATTTTGGAAGTTTCGGCCGCTATCACGAGATGCCCGTCGGCGAGTACTACCAGGCACGCTCCACGCTGACCAAGACGGAGATCGAGATCGCGACCAACGTCGTCAACGGGCGCTG
>CAXUCM010000219.1:5079-6424 GCA_964249315.1 uncultured Acetobacteraceae bacterium
AGCGACGGCATGGAGACGACGCAGCTGGGCGGGCGCTTGCCGTTGCTCGACCCTGCCGACCTGACCGGCGAGCAGAAGGGGATCTACGAGCGGCTGACCCGCACCATGGTGCGATGGGCCGACAGATCGGGCTTCCGGAGCACCACGCAAGGTGGCCGGCTGATCGGCCCGTTCAATCCGGTCCTGCTCAGTCCCGGTATCGCCCCGGCCTTCCTGGACCTGCAGGATGCCGAGCAGACGAACACCTCGCTGAGCGAACGGGTGCGGCAGATCGTCATCCTCGCGGTCGGGGCGGTGTGGCGCTCGGAGTACGAGCTGTACGCGCACGCGGCAGTCGCCCGGGCGGCAGGGCTGCCGGAAGCGACGATCGAGGCGCTCGCATCGGGGGCCGTTCCGGACGCGCTGGAGGTGCAGGAGAAGCTCGCGGCCCGGTTCGCGCGTGCGCTCTCTACCGGCCACCGCGTCGATGCGGCGCTATACAAGGACGCCGAGGCGGCGTTCGGAGCACGCGGCCTGGTTGACATTGTCTACCTGGTCGGCTGCTACCACATCGTCTGCGGCCTGTTGAACACCTTCGAGGTCCCTGCGCCCGCGGCATTGTCCCAGGCCGCGTCGGGCCGACCGAAGCAAGCCGTGCTGACCACCATCGCCCTGTTCCCGGTCAGGTCGTTCCTTGAGAACCTTGCCGTCCGCAGCGACAACTCCGTTCTCGTCACCTCGATGAACGCCAGGGAGCTGTTTCTCGTCCCGCCGTCGTCCGGCGACGCTCCCGTCGACCCGGTCCTGCTGCATCGCTTCGACCAGCCGACGACGGGCCTCGTCGAGATCGAGCCGGACCTGTTTCTCGTCTCCGCGTCGAACCTCTACACGACGCACGAATCGTTCCTGTACCGTCTCGACATGCGTGGGTTCCGGCCCGGCTCTCCGGTTCCGCCGGAAATGGTGTTTCGATTTCCGGACGCCGCCCGGGGGCTGAACGGCAGCTGCCTGCTCGCCCCCGGCGTCGTGCTGATCGCCGACTGCTTTGCCGGGCTGATCTGGCGCCTGGACGTGCAGCCTGGCGGCCGGGAGATACAGGCTCGGGTCTGGCTCGAGCATGAGACGATGGGCTACTTTCCGGGCAAGATGAAACCGGAGCAGCCGGGTGTCAACGGCGTGCGCTTCGCGGCCAAGACCAATCATCTCTACTATACCGCGACCGCCAAGAAGCTCTTCATGCGCGTCAAAGTCGACCGCAAGACATATGAGGCCGCCGGCGAGCCTGAGCTGGTCGTCTCCGGCCGAATGGGCGATGACTTCTGCCTGGATGAAGACGCCGAGGTCGTCTACCTGACCACCCATCGTC
>CAXUCM010000220.1:0-5012 GCA_964249315.1 uncultured Acetobacteraceae bacterium
CGATCGGCGCGCCGCCTCGAGCAGCATGCGGGTGCCGTCGAGATTGACCCGGTAGCCGCGCTCGAAATCCGCCTCCGCCTCGCCCGAGACGACGGCGGCGAGGTGGAAGATCAGGTCGGGGCGGCCGGCGATCAGCGCTTCGGCGGCGCCCGGTGCGGCGAGATCGACGACGCCGGCGGAGACGCGGCCGCCGAGCCCGGCCGGCGCCGGCGGCAGCACCGTGTCGGCCAGGTCGAGATGATCGATCGGCTGCCCGGCGAGCGCGTCGTCGCGCGCGAGGCGGGCGGCGAGCTGGCGGCCGAGCATGCCGGCGGCACCGAGGATCAGGACACGCATCGGCCAGGCTCCAGCCTCTCGTCCGGCCGGCTCATCGGGCGGCCGCGGCGTCACGCGCGTCATCCGGGGCCGCCCGGTTCGACCGCTTCACCGCCGCCGCGGCATCGTCGTAGACGAAGGGCAGGCAGGCATAGCGCCGGCCGCGTCGCACCGGCGCCACCGCGTGCATCAGCGAGCAGGAAAACACCAGCGCGCCGCCCGCCGCCGGCCGGTAGACGCGGCTGCCGAACTCCGGGAACAGCAGCTCGCCGCCGGCGAAGTCGTCGTTCAGGTTGATCGACACGGCGAACCGCCGATGCGCCGTCGCGCGTACGGTGTTGTCGCGGTGCGCGCCGAAATGACCCTGGTCGGCGGAATCGTAGCAGGCGACGATCAGCCGCTCGAGGCGGGTGGCGTCGAACTGGAACGACTTGCGGATTTCCGGCACCACCCGCCGGACGATGCGCGCCTGGACCTGCCCGACCAGCCCCGCATCACGCAGGACGCAGTCGCGGCGGCGCTTGAAGCCGCTATCCGACACGGTGGCCGAGCTGCCGTCCCCGGCCTCGGTCAGCACGCCCGACGGCACGCTGCCCGCCGCCTCATACTGGTCGATCAGACGCCGGCAGAACTCCGGCTCGAACACGCCGTCGAGCGTCAGCACCGGGGCCAGGCCTTGCCCGCGCGCCGCCTCGGCTGCGCGGGTCAGCCGGGTCAGCGTCGCCACCACGTGCGAAGCGGTACCGGGACGGTGATCCAGCACGCCGAGCACACGCAGCATCGGATCGAGCAGCACCCAGCACGGGCGCAGCGGCGCCCCCTCCGGCCGCGCGCCGTAAAGGCGCCCGACCATCCCGTCCGCATCCCAGAAGAAGCGGATGCCGGGCAGGCGCGCCTGCAGGCGGCCCTCGGTCTCGTCGGCGGCGTCGGCGGTGACGCCGAAGAAGCTGGCCGCGCGGTCGTCGAAAGGCGCCGACGCGGCCGCGATCGCGGCGAGTTCGCCGGCGACGCCGTCGGCCTGGCTGGAGGCGAAGAAGAACAGCACGATGTGCCGCCCGGCCGCCATGTCGAAGGTGTAGGCGCCGAGCGGCGCGGTGCAGCGCTGGCGGAACCAGGGCGCCGGATCGCCCGGCAGCAGGCTTGCGGAGGCCGTCATGACAGCAACGCAGCTTGGACCAGACGCGCGCCGATGTCGAACCCGGCAGCACCTGCCGGCGAGCCCCTTTCGCATCGGCGCGTGGACTGGCATGGTTCGCCGGCAGGGGATGGAGTTCCCCCTTCAACCGCCCTTCCCGGGCTGATGACTCCTACCGTTCGCGCCGCCACGCCGGTGCAAGGAGGAGTCGACGCATGCTGACCTATGTCCTGATCGGTCTGGCCGGCGCGCTGGGCACGCTCGCGCGCTTCTGGCTGGGCAACGCGATGGTCGCACTCGCCGGGGCTTCGTTCCCCTGGGGCACCGTGCTGATCAACGTGCTGGGCTCGTTCGTGATCGGCTGGTTCGGGACGCTGACCGCGACCGACGGACGCTTCGCCGCCACGCCGGAACTGCGCGCGCTGGTGATGGTCGGCCTGTGCGGCGGCTTCACCACCTTCTCGTCGTTCAGCCTGCAGACGCTGGAGCTGCTGCGGGACGGCCGCACGGGTGCGGCACTGGCCAACATCGCACTCTCGGTCGGGCTGTGCCTGGCATCGGTCACGCTGGGCCAGGCCGCGGCGGTCGCGATGCGCAGCTCTCGCCTGGCGACGGTCGGCCCGGCACCCGCGCACGGCATCGGCGACAGCATGCTCGTCGCCTTGCATCGACCGGAATCCGTCACGGGGATGCTCTCCACCGCCGCCAGCCTGCTGACGCTCGGCGATGGCGGCCGGGTGACGGCGCTCGCCATCGACGCGCCGCGGCTGGCGCAGCTGCAGCCGACCGAGGAGGTGGTCACGCGCGAGCGAAGGGCGCAGCTCGCGACGCAACGCGCCGAGTGGTCCAGGACGATGCGGGCGAAGCTCGAAAGCTGGGTGCGGGACGAACGCGGGAAGGGGATCGAAGCGCGCTGGGTCGAGGTTCGCGGCGACGCGGCGACGGCGCTGATCGAGCATGGCCGCAGCTCCCACCTGCTGCTGCTCGAGCACGCGCCGGATGAGCCGGCGGCGCAGGCGTTGCTGCACGCGGCCCTGTATCGCTCCGGCCGTCCGGTGCTGCTGCTGCCGCCATCGCCGGCGCCGAGGATCGGCCGGATCGTCGCGATCGCCTGGCGCGACGACCCGCACGTCCGCCTGGCGGTGCGAAGTGTCGCCGGCCTGCTCGCACGCGCCGAGCGCGTCGTCGTGCTGCGCATCGATGCGTCCGGCGAGGAACGGTCGATCCCCCCGAAGCTGCGCGGGCGCCCTGCCGAGCTGGTCACCGGCAGCTCCGAGCACGGCAATGTCGGCACGAAGCTGCTGTCGTGCGCGCGCGATGCCGGGGCGGACCTGCTGGTCATGGGCAGCCATGGCCACGGTCGGCTGCAAGAGCAGCTGTTCGACGGGGTGACCGAGACGGTGCTGGCGCAGGCTTCCCTGCCCGTGCTCCTGCAGCATCGTCTTGTCATATAATATGATTACGTAACGTTTTTCGAGCTTATTCACAAAAATTGGGCCGGTAAACAAGAATAATCGATAAATACGGGCATTGTCACCCAAATGCCACGGTTCCAGCCGGACGCTGCGGACGTATCAAAATGCGCTTGTTTTCAGTGATTATCGAAACGTAGCGTTACAACGCGGCACACAGGACCGCGCCGTCCCATCCACGACGCGAGCGGAAAGTGTCGCCTATGAGATCCACGCTTCGGTTCCGGAATCATTGCCTATCCTCGGCGGCCGTTGCCGCCGGTTGTGTGGCGCTCGGCATGGCGGCACCTGCCGTGGCACAGACGCAGACGCCGACACAGACCTCGACCCCGGCGCCCACCCACACCAAGGCCCACAAGAAGGCGCAAGCCAAGACCTACAAGGTCGCCCAAGCCTCCACAGCGCAATCCCCCGCCGCGCAGCCCTCATCCACGACGCCCGGCTCGCCGTCGAGCAGCGTCTCGCCGGCGCCCTACGGTTCGCCCTCGAACAACGCCACCGCAGCCGCGGCAATCCAGGCTTCCGGCCCAGCGGCAGCAGCGTCGCCGAGCACGACGGAATCGGTCATCGTCACCGGCTCGATCCTGCGCAACCCCAACCTGTCCGGCGCCAACCCGGTGACGCACCTGAGCGCCGTCGACCTCAAGCAGCGCGGCATCACCACGGTGGCGCAGGCGCTGCAGACGGTCACCGCCAACGGCTCTGGCAACCTGCCGCAGAACTTCACCGGCAACGGCGCCTTCGCCAGCGGCGCCTCTGGCGTATCGCTGCGCGGCCTGACGACGGACTCCACCCTGGTGCTGATCGACGGACAGCGCGCCGCCTACTACCCGCTCTCCGACGACGGCGAGCGCAACTTCGTCGACACCAACAGCATCCCGCAATCGATCGTGCAGTCCATCGACGTGCAGCAGGATGGCGGCTCGGCGACCTACGGCGCCGACGCGGTGGCCGGCGTCGTGAACATCATCACCCGCAAGACGATCCAGGGCTTCGAGGGCGGTGCCGAAGGCGGCCTGACCCAGCGCGGCGATGGCGGCCACCAGCGGCTCTACGCGAACTACGGCTACGGCGACCTGGACCGCGACAATTTCAACGTCTGGATCAACGGCGAGTATCAGCAAGACGACCTGATCATGAACCGCGACCGCGGCTTTCCCTACAACACCCAGGACCTGGACAGCATCAACGGCAGCGACGGCAACCCGAACGGCATCAACGCGGATGGCAGCTTCGCGGGCCTCAACAACGCCGGCGTCGGCGGCGCCACCCGTGTCGCGCAGGTGCTGCCGGTGACGGTGGGCGCCGAGGGCGTCCTCACCCCGGCGGGATCGGGGTTGATCCAGCCGATCAACGCCCGGCTCGGTTGCAACGGGCTTACCACCCACGTCGTGCCGACGGTCGGCACCGTCTGCGAGCAGGACCAGATCGGCGACTACGGAGTCATCCAGCCGAGCGACCGGCGCATCAGCTCGACGCTCAAGGCGACGGGCAATGTCGGTGCCGATGCCCAGGTCTATGCGATGTTCACCTACTCGCAGAACCAGGCCTTCTTCCCGATGACGCCGGACTACATCACCGATCACAGCTCCTCGGGTAACGCGAGCCTCGCCAACATCGCATTGCCGGCCCGCCTCGCCAACGGCCAGCTCAACCCGCAGGACCCGTTCGCGGCGCAGGGCTTCGCCGCGCAGATCTACTACCTGTTCGGCGACTCCGTCCCCACCGAGACCGACTTCAACCAGAGCTTCCGAGGCTCCACCGGCATCAACGGCTCGATCCCGTCGCGCTGGGGCAGCGAGTGGCACTACAATGTCAGCCTCGTCGGCATGACCGACAGCTTGACCCGCACCATCACCGGCGTGCCGACCTTCCAGGGCATCCTGAACGCGGTCAACACCGGCTCGTACGACTTCATGGACCCGTCGCAGAACAGTCAGGCGGTGCGCAATGCCCTCGCCCCGACGGACGTGAGCACCGCCACCTCGCAGGAATACGCGCTCGACGTGGTGCTCTCGAAGGGGTTGTTCGAACTGCCCGGCGGCATGACCACGCTCGGCGTCGGCGGCTCGGCGCGCTACGAGTCGCTC
>CAXUCM010000220.1:5112-6386 GCA_964249315.1 uncultured Acetobacteraceae bacterium
CCGAGCTTCGCCGAGACCGGCGGAAACAATTACGGTTACGTCACGTCTCCACAGCTCCCGCAGTCGTTCCTGGCGATGCACGAGACCGCCTCCGGCACACCGGACGCCTATGCCACGGCGCCCCCGTTCGCGCTCAACACCGTCGGCAACCCAAACCTCAAGCCGGAGCATTCCGACAACTTCACCGGCGGCGTGATCGTGCAGCCGAAGCCCTGGATCAGCCTCTCCGCCGACTACTACTACATCAAGAAGTACGACTACGTCGTCACCTCGGACTTCAGCGGCCCGATCGCGGACTATTATGCCGGCCTGAACCCGCCCGGGGTGACCCCGGACGTGCCCGATCCCGAGCATCCGAACGCGATGCCGCGTGTCAGCACCGTGGACGTCAGCTACATCAACGCGGCCAGCCTGGTGACCGACGGCTTCGACCTGCAGCTTTCCACCCGGGCCCACCTGCCCGGCCCGCTCCGCGACGTGAACTGGATCAGCAGCGGCACCGCGAGCTACGTCAACCGCTACAACATCACCTATCCCGGCGTCGGCACGGAGCGCTACGCCGGCACGATCGGGCCGTACAACATCACCTCCGCCTCCGGCACGCCGCGCTGGCGCATGAGCTGGCTCAACACCTTCATCTACAAGAAGCTGACCGTGGGCGTGGCCACCTACTACACCAGCGGCTACCGCCTGACCGCCGAGGACATCACCGGTCCCAATACCGCCGGCGATTGCGCCAATGCCCTGGTCGGCTTCGCCGGGGCTCCCACGCGCTGCGGCGTCAACGGCTTCTGGGACGTGGACCTGACCTTCGACTACGCCGTCACCAAGATGGTCCACGCCTACGTCAACGTCTACAACGTCGCCGACTGGCGCCCGCCCTTCGACACCGGCACCTACGGCAGCTACCTGTACAATCCCGCCTGGGCCGCCGCCGGCATCCTCGGTCGCGACTTCCGCTTCGGCGTCACCACCAGGTTCTAGAAAGTGCAGATACTTGGCTGCGACTGGACCAGTTGAGTGGTACTCGAAAGTACCACTCACACTTGGCAGTTTTACACCTGACGTTTTAAGGCCAGGGCTCTGCCCTGGACCCGCTCAAGGCTCAGCCTTGAGAATCGATTTTATCAACAGGTTGCAAAGGATGGCCGATCATAGGGTTACGCTCAAGGTCCGTGATTCGACCTAAAGGTTTCCAAAGGCGAGCCTTTGGCGGGGCTTGGGGCGGAGCCCCAACCTTAATCCGGCGTGACCAGCGGGGTTTGCGCCATGAT
>CAXUCM010000221.1:0-6314 GCA_964249315.1 uncultured Acetobacteraceae bacterium
TAACGAAAAGGTGCGATCGGGATGGGCGGGACGTATCTGATCACGGGCGGCGCTCGCTTCATTGGACGCTATCTGTGTGAAGAACTTCTCGCCCAGGGTCATCGTGTCCGCGTGCTGGACGGGCTGATCGAGCAGGTGCACGAGGTCGGGGCGCCGCGGATCCCCGACGGCATAAGCTTCTTCCATGGCGACATGCGCGACGCGGCACTGCTCGATCGTGCCCTCGCCGGGGTCGACGGCGTGTTCCACCTGGCGGCCGAAGTCGGCGTCGGGCAAAGCATGTACGAGATCGCCCGCTATGTCGGTGCCAACGATCTCGGCACCGCGGTGTTGCTCGAACGGCTGATCGCGCGCCCGGTGGCGCGGCTGGTGGTCGCCTCCTCGATGAGCGTCTACGGCGAGGGGCTGTATCGCCGCCGCGACGGCACCGAGGACGGCAGCGTGCGGCGGGTGCTCGCCGACGGCTCCACGCAATGGGATCCGACCGACGCCGAGGGCGGCGCCCTGTCGCCGATCCCGACGGACGAGACCAAGCCGGTCGACCTGGCCTCCGTCTACGCTGTGACCAAGTTCGTCCAGGAGCGCAACAGCCTGATCGTCGGCCGCGCCTACGGCATCGAGGCGGTTGCCCTGCGGCTGTTCAACGTGTTCGGACCCGGCCAGGCCCTGTCCAATCCCTATACCGGCGTGCTCGCCAATTTCGGCGCCCGGCTGCTCAACCGCCAGCCGCCGCTGGTGTTCGAGGACGGCCTGCAACGGCGCGACTTCGTGCATGTGCGCGACGTCGCCCGTGCGTTCCGGCTGGCGATGGAGCGACCGGACGCGGCCGGCCACGTCATCAATATCGGCAGTGGCCGATCCTACACGATCGCGCGCATCGCCGAGATGCTGGCCGAGGCGATGCAGGTGCCGGAGCTGGCGCCGAAGCTGCTCGGCCAGGCGCGGGCCGGCGACATCCGGCATTGCTTCGCCGACATCTCGAAGGCGCGCGCGCTGCTCGGCTTCTCGCCCGAACATGCGCTCGAGGATACCATCGAGGAGTCCGCCGCCTGGATCCGGAGCTGCACCGCTCCCGACCGCGGCGAGCAGGCACGCCGACAGCTCGAGGCGCGCGGGCTGGTGGCATGAGGCGGGCTGGCCGCGTGACCCGCTCGCCGGTCCGACCCGGCGTCGGGGCCAGCTTCGGTTTCGTCGAACGCTTCCCCGTCGGCGACGTGTCGCGGGTGCATGGCGCGATGGCCGGCATGCAGGCGGCAGGCGCCGACCGCCTGCGCCTGAAGCTGTCCCGGAGCGCGTATCACCGGCCGGGCGGCGAGGCCTGGTACGACTGGCTGCTGCCGACGCTCGGGCATGCGTTCGACCTGCTGCCGTGCGTGCGGCTGGCGCCGCAGGCGACGGCGTCGCGCTTCGCCGAGTTCATCGCCCTGATCCTGGCGCGGCATGGCGCGAGCCTCCCCCGGCTCGAGCTTTGCCTGCCGGAGGACGGGGCGAGCCGGCCGGAGGCCGACGCGATGCTCTCCGAGGCGGTGACCCTGATGCGTCGTCGCGGCGTGCAGGTGGTGCTCTCCGCTCCGGCCGTCTGCGGCACCGGATGGCTGCAGCGCCTCGGCGCGAGCGGCCTGCTGGAGGCGGTGCATGCGGTCGGCCTGCGCGCCTGTCCGGGCAGTTCGGACGATGCATCGACCGGCTGGCTCGGCTTTGAGGCGCATCTCGGCGCCGTCCGCGAGACGCTCGCCCGCTTCGATGCGTCCGCCGAGGTCTGGCTGACCGAGACCGGCTATTCCACGTGGCGGCACGACGAGGCGGCCCAGGTCGCGCATTTCGAGGCCGCCCGCGATGCTCCAGCGGACCGTATGTACTGGTCCGACTGGCAGGACCTCGTCGCCTCGGCCCCCCTGCCGCTCGACCCGCGGCTGCACCATCTCGGCGTCACCGACGGCGCAGGTCGGCCGAAGCTGCTGCGTCGGCTGCTGGAGGCGGGTGCGCTGGCGCGCGCTCGCAGCCCGTCGCGACCGGCGATCCGGCGTCCCGCGTCGCCGGTGGTGGTGCTCGGCGGCGCCGGCTTCATTGGCAGCAACCTGGCGGACTCCTTCCTGGTCGAGGGCCGCGACGTCGTCGTGTTCGACAGCCTCAGCCGGCCTGGGGTGGAGCGCAACCTGGACTGGCTCGGCGAGCGGCATGGCGGGCGGGTGCATCCGATCCTGGCGGATATTCGCGACCGCCAGGCGCTGCGCGAGGCGATGGACGGGGCGGATGCGGTGTTCCACCTGGCCGGACAGGTGGCGGTCACCTCCAGCCTGATCGATCCGCGCCATGATTTCGCGGTGAACGCCGAGGGCACGCTGAACGTGCTCGAAGCGATCCGCAGCCATGCCCCGACGGCGCCGGTGGTGTTCGCCAGCACCAACAAGGTCTACGGCCAGCTCGCCGATATCGGCCTCGCCGAGTTCGGCGGCGCCGTGATGCCGCAGGACGAGCCGGCGCGCGCCGGCATCGACGAGGGCCGGCCGCTCGATTTCTGCACGCCGTATGGCTGCTCCAAGGGAGTTGCGGACCAGTACGTGCTCGACTATGCGCACTCGTTCGGCCTGCGCAGCGCGGTGCTGCGCATGAGCTGCATCTACGGCCCGCGCCAGTTCGGCACCGAGGATCAGGGCTGGGTGGCGCATTTCCTGATCCGCGCCCTGCGCCGGGAGGCGGTGACGATCTTCGGCGACGGCAGGCAGGTGCGCGACGTGCTGCAGGTCGGCGACGCGGTGCGTGCGTATCGCGCCGTGCTCGCCGGCATCGACGCGGTCTGCGGCCGCGCCTTCAATCTCGGCGGCGGCCCGGCCAACGCGGTCAGCCTGCACCTCGTGCTGGCCGAGATCGAAGCCCTGCTGGGGCGCAAGATCGACATCGAGTACGAGGCCTGGCGCCCGGGCGACCAGCCCTGGTTCGTCGCCGACACGCGTCGCCTGCAACAGGCGGTGGGCTGGCGTCCGAAGGTCGCCTGGCGCGACGGGCTGCGCGACCTGGCCGAATGGCTGCGCGGCGATCTGGGCCTCGCCGACGCTGCCTCGCTGCCGCCGCAGAGGCTGCTGGCATGAAGGTCGCGCTGGTCAATCCGCCCTGGACGTACGATCACAGCATCTATTTCGGCTGCCGCGAGCCGCACCTGCCGCTCGAGCTCGGCTATGCGCAGGCGCTGCTGCAGGCGCGCGGCCACGAGACGCTGATCCTGGACGGCCAGCTGCTCGGGCAGGACGCCGAGGCGATGTGCGCGCAGGTCGAGCGGTTCGGCGCCGCGATGACCGTGGTCGCGACGGCGCCGACCTACCTGTTCTGGCGCTGTGCGCCGCCGGAGCTGCGCGTCCCGGCCGGCTTCCTGCGCACGCTCGGGCGGCGCGGCGGCCGCACCGTGGCGATCGGCCCGCACGGCTCGGCCACGCCCGCCGCGGCGCTGCGCAAGCTCGGGGTCGATGCGGTCGTGCGCGGCGAGAGCGAGGAGGTGATCGCGTCGCTGGCCGATGCCGGGGACTGGCGCACGGTCGGCTCGATCGGCTGGCTCGAACAAGGCACGCTGCGCCTTAACGGCGCCGCGGCGGCGAGCCCGTTCACCGACCTGCCGGCGCTGCGCTGGCCGGACGACTGGCTCGCCCGTCATCCGCATCACCATCACCGCTTCGACGCGTCGCGTCGCGGCCTGGGCGCCGAGGTCGAGGCGTCGCGCGGCTGCCCGTATTCCTGCAGCTTCTGCGCCAAGATCGACTACCGCGACCAGTATCGCCGGCGCGACCTGGCGATCCTGCTCGCCGAGATCGACCAGCTCATCGCCCAGGGCGTCGGCTACGTCTACTTCATCGACGAGATCTTCCTGCCGCAGGTGTCGCTGCTGCAGGCGCTGGTCACGCGCGACGTGCAGTTCGGGGTGCAGACCCGGATCGATCTGTGGAAGCCCGAGATGCTGGAACTGCTCGGCGCCGCCGGCTGCGTCTCGATCGAGGCCGGCGTCGAGAGCCTGACCCGGGAAGGACGCGCTGCCCTGGCCAAGCGCTGCCGGCTCGATACCGGGGACCTGGTCGGCCTGCTGATCGAGGCGCGCCGTCACGTGCCGTTCGTGCAGGCCAACCTGATCGGAATGGAACAGGACGATTTGTCGCTGGTGGCCTACTGGCGCGACCGGCTGATGCAGGGCGGCGTCTGGGCGAACGAGCCGGTGCCGATCTACCGCTATCCGAGTTCGCCGAGCTATCGCGCGATGTGGGGCGAGCCGGACGACCTCGCCTGGGAGCGGGCGCACTCGCACTATCTCGACGCCTTCGACAGCTTCAGCGACATCCAGGACGGGCGTCCAATGCCGCTGTCGCACCTGGAAGCGGGCTGCTGCCTGGCGCCGTGAGCGGGCCGCGACGGGTGCTGATGACGGTCGATGCCATCGGCGGAGTGTGGCGCTATGCGGTCGATCTCGCCCGCGGGCTGCGCGATCGCGGCGTCGCCTGCCGGCTGATCGGGCTGGGGCCCTGCTGCGACCGCGGCGCGGAGCCCGACCTGGTCTGGACCGACCTGCCGCTCGACTGGCTGGCCGCCGACACGGACGCACTGGCGGACGTGGCCGGCACGCTGTCCGCGCTCGCACGCGACTGGGACGCAGACCTGCTGCACCTGAACCTGCCGAGCCAGGCGGCCGGGCTGCAGGCGGACTTGCCGGTGGTGGTGGCATCGCATTCCTGCGTGCCGAGCTGGTGGCAGGCGATGCGCGGCACCGCCCTGCCGCCGGCCTGGGCGTGGCAGCTCGACGCCAACCGCGCCGGCTTCGACCGCGCGGACGCGATCCTGGTGCCGAGCGCCAGTCACGCGCGGGCGCTGCACGCGGTCTACGGACCGCTCGCCCGGCTGCACGTGGTGCACAACGCCACCGACGCCGAACCCGGCGACGACGACAAGCAGGCGTTCGTGCTCGCCGCCGGACGCTGGTGGGACGAGGCCAAGGATGCGGCGACGCTCGATCGTGCCGCGCGCAGCGCCCAGTGGCCGGTGCGCATGGCGGGGGCGATGCGCGGACCGGGCGGCCAGGTCGTCAGCCTCGCCTACGCGCAGCCGCTCGGCGAGCTGGCGCCGGGCGCGCTGGGCGAGCTGATGCGCGCCTGCGCGATCTTCGCCGCTCCCTCGCGCTACGAGCCGTTCGGGCTCGCCGTGCTGGAGGCGGCGACGCAGCACGCCGCCCTGCTGCTCGCCGACATCCCGACCTTCCGCGAGCTGTGGCAGGAGGCGGCGATCTTCGTGCCGCCCGGCGACGCCGATGCCTTTGCCGGCGCGATCGACCGCCTCGCCGGCGACGGCGCGCTGCGTCGCGAGCTCGGGCAGCGGGCAGCGCGCATCGCCGCAAGGCTGCGTCCGGCGCGCCAGCTCGACGGCGTGGTCGCGGCGTACGCGCAGGCCGCGGCCCGGCATCGCGGTGCCGGGTGATGCGCTTCGTGCTGTATACGCACGCGCTGCGGTCGGACTGGAACCACGGCAACGCGCACTTCCTGCGCGGGCTGCTGCGCGAGCTCGAGGCGCGCGGCCACCGCACTCTGGCACTCGAGCCGGCCTCCGGCTGGAGCCGCGACAACCTGGTGCGCGAGCAGGGGCCGGCCGCGCTGGCACGCTTCGAGCAGGATTTCCCCGAGCTCGCGACGCGATCGTACGGGCCCGATTTCGACCATGCCGCCGCACTGGACGACGCCGACATCGTCATCGTGCATGAATGGACCGAGCCCGAGCTGGTGGCTCGGATCGGCGCACTGCGCAGGCAAGGCGGCCGCTTCACCCTGCTGTTCCACGACACCCATCATCGCGGCGTCTCAGCCGGCGAGGCGATCGCGGGCCTCGCCCTCGGCGACTACGATGCCGTGCTGGCGTTCGGCGAGACCCTGCGCGAGCGCTATCTTCGCGCCGGCTGGGGGCGGCGCGTGTATACCTGGCACGAGGCGGCGGACACGCGGCTGTTCCGTCCGATCGACAGCTTCGCCCGCACCCGCGACCTGGCCTGGATCGGCAACTGGGGCGACGGCGAGCGCGAGCGCGAACTGGTGGAGTTCCTGATCGAGCCGGCGCGCCGGTTGCGGCTTTCCGGGACGGTGCATGGCGTGCGCTATCCCGAGGCGGCGCTGGCGGCGTTGCGCGGGTCGGGCCTCGACTATGGCGGCTGGATCGCCAACGCCGACGCGCCGGCCTGCTTCGCGCGTCATCGCATGACCGTGCACGTGCCGCGGCGGCCGTACGTGCAGGCACTGCCGGGGATCCCGACGATCCGGATGTTCGAGGCGCTGGCCTGCGGCATCCCGCTGGTC
>CAXUCM010000222.1:0-1350 GCA_964249315.1 uncultured Acetobacteraceae bacterium
GGCCGACGCCGCCGAGATCGACATGCACGGTCGGATGCGGCTCGCTCGCCGCCTGGGTGGTGCGTATGACGGCGGCGAGGTGGCCGGAGACCGGCTGGCCGGCGAGCCGGCTGAGGTCGGCGAGGCGGGTCATGCCCAGATCGATGCGGCCCAGGGGCAGCGTGGCACCGGGCAGCAGCGTCAGGTCGGCGCGGCCGCTGGCACTCTTCCAGGCAAGCCGGTCGAGGGTCGCGTGCATGGCGCCGTCGGCCAGGCGCTCGAGCTTGGCGGCCAGCGTCAGCGGCGAGCGGTCGAGCGTGCCGTCGAGAGCGAGCGTGCCCTCCGGCGCGTGCGGCAGGTGCGAGGCCGCGAGCACGAGGTGCAGCTTGCCGGCCGGCAGCGGGGCGGGCCCGACGCGGCCGGCCGCATCGAGCCTGGCGGCGAGGTCCTGCAGCGGGCCGGCCGCCACGCCGTCGAGCGAGAGCGCGCCGCGCAACGTGGGTGAGGCCGCCTGCAGGTCGGCGAGACGCAGGCCGAAGCGCGCGTCCAGCCTGCCCGCGAGAGCGCTGCCGGCGGCGTTCAGGTCGATCGCGCGCCCGTGCAGGTCGAGCCCGTACAGCCGCAGGTCGCGTCCGCTCGACGACGGCACCACCGAGGCGGTCAGCCCGATGCGGCCGTCCTCGCCGATCAGGCCCACCGCCTGCGGCGGACCGCCGGTGATGGCGAAGCTGCCGCCCAGCCCGAGCACCGCGACCTGGTCGGCGTAGGAGAAGGTGGTGCCGATCGCGGCGTGGCCGTCGAGCGCGGCGCCGCCGGCCTCGGCGAGCGGTGCGAGCTGCGGCAGGGTGACGCCGAGCGTGCCGTGCAGCGCGGGGGTGGTGAAGACGCGTCCGGTGACCTGCGCCAGCGCATGGTAGATCGCGAGGTCCAGCGGCCGTCCGGGCTGCTCCTGGTGCAGCGTCGCATCCAGGGTCAGCGGTGTCGCTGCGAACAGCGCCGGCCTGGGTCCGGGGATACGCAGACCGGTGGCCACCGCGTGCAGGCTGGCGGGGCCGGTCTCGTCTCCGGCGAAGCGCGCCTCGAGGCGGGTCACGCCGGCGCCGGGCGCGCTCAGTCCGTCGAGCACCAGGCGGCCCTGGCCGCGCGGCGCCGAGGGCGTGCCGGACAGGTCGGCATCCAGCGCCAGCCCGTCCCAGCCGATGCCCGGACGCGGCTGCATCGCCGGCGCGCGCCCGCGCGCCGCGATGGTGAACTGCCGCGTGTCCAGGTCGACGCCGCCGCTCGCCTGCAGCCGGGCCGGTCCGGCGGAAAGAGCGAAACGCAGCGCCTCGTTGCGGCGCGGCCCGTCGAGGTCGAGCGCCAGGGCGAGCG
>CAXUCM010000222.1:1360-3377 GCA_964249315.1 uncultured Acetobacteraceae bacterium
GGCCAGGCCGCCCACGGTCTCGACCAGCCCGCCGGCCGGATCGTCCAGGCGCAGATGCAGGCCGAGCCGTCCGGGCGTGACCGCGCTCGACAGCGTGACCGTGCCCGCCTGGTCGAGCCGGCGGACCGCCAGCGCGACGTCGCTGTCCGGCAGCGTGTCGACGGAGACGCCCGAGAGCAGCGGCGCGATCCCGCGCACGCGTACATGGCCGTCGACGCCGAGCACCGCGGCGACGCCCGCGACGTCGCGACCGAGCGTCAGCCGGCCGACATGCAGGGCGCGGACGTCGATGCCCAGGTTCGGGATGCTGCTGCCCGACCGGCCGGGCGGGGGACTCGGCCTGGCGGGCGCGCTCGCGACCGGCCTGCGCAGCACGGTGACCCGGTCGATCGAGGCGAGGTCGACCCGTGCGACCAGGCCGAGCAGGCGAAGCGGCCGCCAGTCGAGACGCACGCCCTCGAGCACGGCATAGGTGCCGAGACGGTCGGCGAGCGTCAGCCGGCGCACGGCGAGCGCGTCCGGGAAGCGTCCGTGCAGCCCGTCGATGGCGACGATGCCGCCGCTGAGCGAGGCCGCCTGGCGCTCGATCAGGCGTCGTCCGGCGCCGGTATTGGCGCCGATCAGCACCACCAGCAGCACGGCCACGATCAGGGCGAGCGGCACGCCGAGCAGCAGCCCCAGGGTCCAGCGCACGATGCGGGCGGTACGGCCTGGCGCTGCCATCAGAACGTCTCCCCCAGGCCGATATAGAGCTCGAACTTGTCGCCGCCGGGCGGCCGGTTCAGCGGCACCGCGACGTCGAGCCGGATCGGTCCGATCGGAGTGTAATAGCGCGCGCCGACGCCGGCGCCGACCCGCAGCGTGCCCTGCAACGGGGCGGACTCGCCCGAGACCTGGCCGGCATCGACGAAGGCGGCGGCGCCGAAGCTGCGGAACAGGCGCTGGCGGAACTCGAAGGTGGCGGCGTCGAGCGAGGTGCCGCCGATCGGATCGTTGTTGGCGAACAGCGGTCCGACGCCCTGATACTCGTAGCCGCGGATGGTGCCGCTGCCGCCGGCGTACAGGCGCTGGTCGGGGGGCAGCGCGAAGGTGGTGGCACCCTGCACGCTGCCGAGGACGGCGCGCACCGCGATCACGCTGCGTCCAGGCCGGCTCAGCCCGATCCGGGCGAGGTCGAGATAGGTCGAGGCCGAGGCCTGCAGGATGGCGAAGACGGTGCCGCCGCCGGTCAGCGACGCGGTCGGCGTGACGCCGAGGCTGGCGCGGATGCCGTGCGTCGCCGGGTCGAGCGGGTTGGCCAGGTCGGTGCTGTCGTAGGAACCGCTGAGCGGCACCGAGACCAGCGTGTAGTCGCGGGTGACGCCCTGCTGGATGATCTGCTCCTGCTCGGCGCCGAGGCCGACGGCGACGTTCCAGGTTTTCGAGACCTTGCGGTTGAGCGAGGCGCGCGCCAGCAGCGCGGTCTGATCGTAGGCCTGCAGGTTCTGCTTCAGTCCCTCGACGCGCAGGATCAGGGTCTGGTCCTGGCGGTAGTAGTCCGGCTTGGTGAGGTTGGCGTAGACGTCGTAGCCGAGCCCCTGGTCGGCGGTGCCGCCGACGCCGGTGAGCAGCGCGGTCAGGTCGAGCTGCTCGGCGTTGCCGAACAGGTTGTGGTGGGTCCAGGTGACGCCGGCGCTGCCGCCGAGATCGGTCGAGTAGCCGACCTGCGCCGAGACCGTGTGCCGCCTGGCTTCGGCGAAGCTGAAATCGAGCGGGATGCGGCCGTCCGCGTCGAGGGCGGACGGGATGCTGACCCGGACGTCGGAGAACACGCCGGTGGCGGCGAGGTCCTGACGCGCCGCCTCGATCCGGCTCGGCTGGTACAGCTCGCCGGGATGCACCAGCAGGCGCCGGCGCAGGAAGCGCTCGTTCACCTGCTTGAGCCCGGCCAGGTGAATCGCGCCGATATCGACGCGCGGCCCCTGATGCACCGGGAAGGCGATGTCGAGCGTGTGGGTCGCCGGCCGCAGGATGGCGA
>CAXUCM010000222.1:3387-6313 GCA_964249315.1 uncultured Acetobacteraceae bacterium
GGGCGGGCGGGTGTTGGGCGCGGGGGGGTTGGACGGCGGCCTGGGGGGGGCGGGCCTCGGGCCGGGGGGGGAGCTGCGGGCCCGGCGCCGCCAGCACGTCGGCCGCCATCGCCGGCTGGCCGGTCTGCAGGCCGAGCGCGCGGCGTTCGCCGGCGGCAAGCGGCGTCGCCTCGGCGTCGTCGATGCGGATCCGGCCGAGCAACGAGCGTGGGCCACGCGTCACCGACAGCGCGATCGGCACCGGCCGACCCTTCGGCAGTGCCGACAGCAGGTCCGGCAGCGACGGATCGTCGCCCCGGTGCCCGGCGACCGTGATCGTCACCGCGCCGTCATAGTAGCCGAAGCTTTCCAGCGCGGTGCGCAGCCGCGGCGCGTCGGCGCGGATGCGGCCGGCCAGCGCGAACGGGCTGACCGCGCTGGTCTTCTGCAGCGCGATCAGCCCGGACGAGCCGGCCAGCGCCGCATCCAGGGCGGGCTCGCCGGTCGGCACCAGGCGCGCCTTGTACGGCTGCGGGTCGGCGCCGCGAGCGCCCGTCGACACGACGACCGAGACCAGGATGGCGAAGGCGACGGACCGGCGCGGGATCATGCAGTGCCACGATGAGGCGAAAGATGGGGACGCGAGGGGCGGGAACGCGGAGCGCGGGAAGGCCAGGGATCTGTCTCGCTTCGTCAGGACCGGACCCCAGCGTGTCAGGCTCCAGCGGCGGTATGCAAGGGGAACCCGGCTCGTGACGGCGGTACGGATTGTGACACGGGAGGCTTCGGGCTATGTCGGATCGATGCAAGCAGCACCTCGTCGTCTGTGCCGACGCGCCGCGGATCGCGTGAACCTGGTGCAGGCCTGGTCGATCGGGCCGGAGCCGGACGCATCCGCCGCCCCGGCGCCGGGCGCACGGATCGGCACGCCGCCGATGGCGGACCGCTCGACGCACACGCTGCCCCCTGCCCGACGGCTGTGGCGACGGTTCCGGGTGATCCGGCGCGGGCTGGTGATCTTCGCCTGGACCGGGATCGCCGCGATCATCCAGTCGGTGCTGCTGGCGCTGCCGGGCCGCGGCAAGGCGCGCTTCGCCCGGGTGTACTGGGCGACGAACTGCCGGCTGATGGGGGTCTCGGTACGCGTCATCGGCACGCCGGCGCGGGGACGGGGCCGCCCGGTGGTGTATGCCTCGAACCACTCCTCCTGGCTCGACGTGCCGGTGCTGGGCGGCCTGCTGTTCGCCTGCTTCGTCGCCAAGGAGGATGTCGGCCGCTGGCCGGTGGTCGGCCAGGTGGCGCGGCTCGGCCGCACCATCTTCGTCAGCCGGCAACGCGGCACCACCGGCCGCGAGCGCGCGCACGGCCCCCCAGTCCCGCGCCGGGGCCGGACGGCCCGAGACGCCGCCGCCGCCGCCGCCGACCCGGCGTTCGAGCCGCCAGAGCGGGCTGCGCCCGTCGGGGTAGACCTGCTCCCAGGGAACGCTGTTCAATGCCACCGCCTCCGCGACGCCCTTGAGGCCGCGGGCGATCGCGAGGTAGTCCTGGCTCGTCGAGACCTTGACGATGATGGGGTGGCGCGACACGGCCTTCACGGCCCTGACGCCGCGCACCACGGTCTCGGCGGTCTGCAACGCATGGCCGGTGTTGGGGCAGGACGGGTTGACCTCCAAACCACTGAGCCCGAAGCCGTTCAGCATCTCGGCCATGGCCGCAAGTTCGGCATCGTCGCCGAAGATCGAGGCCACGATCCGCAAACGCTCGAAGTCGAGTTTCGGGCCGACGTCGCGGCACCACCAGTCGATCCCCGGATTGGTGAGCCCCACCTTGTTGACGGCGCCACCCGGCACCAGTGCCACGCAGGACCAGGGTCTGTGCCAGCGCAGATTGCCCTCGCGCGGGGATCGCGTGAGGGTCTTCAGGACAACGGTGAAGAGATCGGGGCGGATCAGGCCTATATCGACCATCGGCCGTTCCCACGGCCAGCCCTTGCCGTCATAGGCAAGCGAACCGCTCGACACCACATGGTCGAGGCCGTGGCCGTTCGACAGTCTGATCATCACCGTCTCCTCGCCATTGCGTCTCACCCACGCCCTGCCGAACCGGATAACAGGTCGGCGGCGAAACCTGAAGGTCGGAACGGGACGACCCGTCATGTCACCGACATCTATACAGACCGAATTCGACCGCAAGGGCCGGAGTGGCTCGGGATGCAAGCCGGTCTACACCGAACGGCATGAGTTTGGGAGATCCCGCCATGAACGCCATCCTCCACGCCGACCCGACCCTCGCCTCCGACAGCGACGACGACCGCTGGGCGGCCCTCGCGTGCCGCGACCGCGCCTTCGACGGCCGTTTCGTCTACTCGGTGCGAACCACGGGAGTCTATTGCCGCCCCTCCTGCCCGGCCCGGCCGGCGCGCCGCGAGAACGTCGCGTTCCACGCCTCGCCGGCCGCCGCCGAAGCCGCGGGCTTCCGGGCTTGCCTGCGCTGCCGCCCCGATGGCGAAAGCCAGCACCGGCGGCACGCGGCCTCGATCGACCGCGCCTGCCGGCTCATCGACTCCGCCGAGGAGGAGCCCGACCTCGAGGCGCTCTCGAAGGTCGCGGGCCTGAGCCGGTTCCACTTCCACCGCCTGTTCAAGGACAGGCTCGGCGTCACCCCGAAGGCCTATGCGGCGGCCCGGCGCGCGGCGCGGACCGCGGCTGCCCTTGCGGAGACCGCGACCGTCACGGACGCCATCTACGACGGCGGGTTCGCGTCGAGCGGCCGCTTTTACGCGTCCGCCGTCGAGCGGCTCGGGATGACGCCCTCGGCACGGCGGCGCGGCGGCATCGGCGAGACCATCCGGTTCGCGACCGGTCTCTGCTCGCTCGGCTCGATCCTGGTCGCAGCGACCGAAAAGGGCATTGCGGCCATCACTTTTGGAGTCGATCCTCACCTGTTG
>CAXUCM010000223.1:0-6311 GCA_964249315.1 uncultured Acetobacteraceae bacterium
GCGAGGGGGGCGGCGGCACCGGGCTGGCGCGGCCGCGCTACGATCCGGCCAAGCGCATCACCGGCATCGACCTCTCCGGCGACATGCTGGCGCGCGCGCGCTGGCGGGTCGAGCGGCACGGGCTCGGCCATGTCGAGGCGCTGATCGAGATGGACGCCGAGGAGACCGAGTTCGCCGACGACAGCTTCGACATCGCGGTGGCGATGTTCGTGGCCTCCGTGGTGCCGAACCCGCGCCGGCTCCACGCCGAGCTGCGTCGCGTGGTGCGCCCGGGCGGCCATATCCTGTTCGTCAACCACTTCCTCGCCAGCGGCGGCGTGCGGCTGCTGGTCGAGCGCGGCATGGCGCGGGCGTCGCATTCGCTCGGCTGGCATCCGGACTTCGCCATCGAATCGCTGCTGTCCCCGGCCGAGCGGCTGCGCGCGCGCATCGAGCCGGTGGCGCCGGCTGGGCTGTTCACGCTGGTGACGCTCGCCAACGGCGAGGGCTGGCGTGCCTGATCGAGTACGGGGAACGGGATTGATGCTCCGGTTGCGCAACACCGTCATGGCCGGCGCGGCGCTGCTCGCCGTCGCCGCTTCGGCGTCGGCACAGGTGCCGCGGCCCTGGCAGATGGGCCTGCAGGCGCCGCACAGCCCGGTGCAGGCGGAGGTGGTGTCGCTGAACACCTTCGTCCTCTACATCATCATCGGCATCGTCGTGTTCGTCGCCGGGCTGCTGCTCACCGTGATCCTGCGGTTCAACCATCGCGCGCACCCGGTGCCGACGAAGACCAGCCACAACACCGTCATCGAGATCCTGTGGACCACGGTGCCGGTGCTGATCCTGATCATGATCGCGGTGCCGTCGTTCCGGCTGGTGTATTTCCAGGACCGGGCGGTGACGCCGGACATGACGGTCAAGGTCACCGGCCATCAATGGTACTGGGAATACACCTATCCCGAGCAGGGCGGCCTCGACTTCCAGAGCTACATGATCCCGACCAAGCAGCTCAAGCCGGAGCAGCGCGGCCTGCGTCAGCTCGCCGTCGACAACCCGCTGGTGGTGCCGGTTGGCAAGAGCGTGCGCGTGCTGATCGCCAGCGGCGACGTGCTGCACAGCTTCTTCATCCCCTCGCTCGGGGTGCAGCGCTACGCCATCCCCGGCCGCGTCATCGAGACCTGGTTCAAGGTCGACAAGCCCGGCGACTATTACGGCGAGTGCAACCAGATCTGCGGCATCAACCACGATTCCATGTCGATCGAGGTGCACGCGGTCAGCGAGGCGGACTATGCCGACTGGCTCAAGCAGGCCAAGAACAAGTTCAGCCAGCTCGCCCCGAGCCATCCCGATCGCCATCCCGATCGTGTGAAGCTGGCCGATGCACGAATTGGCGCGCCTTGACGCCGCTGCCGGGGTAATCATGTCGCAGAGCAGCATTGTCGGCCAGGAGGCGACGCATCGCGTTCGCCGGCCGGGCAGGAGAGACTAGGGATGTCGTCGACGACGCATGACGGCCAGCGCGAGCTGGCGCACGGAGCCGGTGCGCAGGCCTTCGAACAGACGCACGTGCATGACCATGGCCACGACGGTCATGCCCACGTGCCCGGCTTCTTCGTGCGCTGGTTCTGCTCGACCAACCACAAGGACATCGGCACGATGTACATCATCCTGGCGATCGTCGCCGGGATCGTCGGTGGCGCGTTGTCGATGATCATGCGCGCGCAGCTGCTGCATCCGGGCGGCCAGATCGTCCCGAACGGCCAGGCCTGGAACGCCATCGTCACCCAGCACGGCCTGATCATGATCTTCTTCACGATCATGCCGGCGATGATCGGCGGCTTCGGCAACTGGTTCATCCCGCTGATGATCGGCGCGCCCGACATGGCGTTCCCGCGCCTGAACAACATGTCGCTGTGGATGGCGATCGCCGGCTTCATCATGACGATGATGGGCCTGCTCTGGGGGCAGGGCTCGGGCTCCGGCTGGACGCTGTACCCGCCGCTGTCGAACGGCACCTACCAGTCCGGTCCGGCGATGGACTTCACCCTGTTCTCGCTGCATCTCTCCGGCATCTCCTCGCTGCTCGGCGCGATCAACTTCATCACCACCATCTTCAACATGCGCGCGCCCGGCATGACGCTGCACAAGATGCCGCTGTTCGTCTGGTCGCAGCTGGTCACCGCCTTCCTGCTGGTGCTCGCCATCCCGGTGCTCGCCGGCGCCATCACCATGCTGATCTGCGACCGCAATTTCGGCACCGCCTTCTTCGACCCGCAGGGCGGCGGCGATCCGGTGCTGTTCCAGCACCTGTTCTGGTTCTTCGGCCATCCCGAAGTCTACATCCTGATCCTGCCCGGCTTCGGCATCATCAGCCACATCGTCTCGACCTTCTCGCGCAAGCCGATCTTCGGCTATCTGGGCATGGTCTACGCGATGATCGCGATCGGCGTGGTCGGCTTCGTGGTCTGGGCGCACCACATGTTCGTCTCCGGCATCTCCGTCGACGCGCGCGCCTACTTCATGGCGGCGACGCTGGTGATCGCGGTGCCGACCGGCATCAAGGTGTTCTCCTGGATCGCCACGATGTGGGGCGGGTCGATCGAGTTCAAGACGCCGATGCTCTGGGCGGTCGGCTTCATCTTCCTGTTCACCGTCGGCGGCGTCACCGGCGTGGTGCTGGCCAACGCCTCGCTCGACCAGTACCTGCACAACACCTACTACGTCGTCGCGCATTTCCACTACGTGCTGTCGCTGGGTGCGGTGTTCTCGATCTTCGGCGGTTTCTACTTCTGGATCGGCAAGATGACCGGCAAGCAGTATCCCGAGGCGCTCGGCAAGCTGCATTTCTGGATGACCTTCATCGGCGTCAACCTGACCTTCTTCCCGCAGCATTTCCTGGGTGCCGCCGGCATGCCGCGCCGCTACCCGGACTACCCGGACGCCTTCGCCGGCTGGAACTACGTCTCCTCGATCGGCGGCTTCATCTCCGGCGCCTCGGTGCTGGTGTTCCTGCTGGTCATCGTCATCACCCTGAGCCGCAAGCCGACGCTCGGCGCGAACTACTGGGGCGAGGGTGCGACCACGCTGGAATGGACGGTGCCGTCGCCGGCGCCGCACCATACCTTCGAAGAGATGCCGCAACTGCGCTGAGATGATGAACACGTTGGGTATCGTTCCGGCAGGCGCCGGCCTGGAGAACCAGGTCGGCGCCGATGCGCGCGACTGGATCGCGCTGCTCAAGCCGCGCGTCGTCTCGCTGGTGGTGTTTACCGGCGCGGCCGGCCTGGTGATCGCGCCCGGGCACATCAATGCGCTGGTCGGCATCATCGCCGTGCTCTGCATCGCGGTCGCGGCCGGTGCCGCCGGTGCGATCAACATGTGGTACGATCGGGACATCGACCGGCTGATGCACCGCACCGCCTCGCGCCCGGTCGCCGCCGGACGCATCGCTCCGGAGGATGCGCTCGCCTACGGCATCGTCCTCTCCGGCGGCGCGGTGATCCTGATGTGGCTCGACACCAACCTCGTCGCGGCCGCACTGCTCGCCGCCTCGATCGGCTTCTACGTGCTGGTCTACACCATGTGGCTGAAGCGGCTGACCCCGCAGAACATCGTCATCGGCGGCGCCGCCGGCGCCTTCCCGCCGCTGATCGGCTGGGCCGCCGTCACCGGCAGCGTCGGCGTGCTGCCGCTGGTGCTGTTCGCCATCGTGTTCCTGTGGACGCCGCCGCATTTCTGGGCATTGTCGCTGTATGCCTGTAGGGACTATGCGCGCGCCGGCGTGCCGATGCTGCCCGTCGCCCGCGGGGCTGCGCATACGCGCCGGCAGATCATGCTCTACACCGTGCTGCTCTGTGCCGCATCGCTCGCGCCGGTGGCGCTGCGTCTGACCGGGCCGATCTACGCGGTCGCCGCCGTGCTGCTCGGCCTCGGCTTCCTGGCCTGCTCCTGGCGCGTGCTTCGCGACCGCCAGGACGCGGCCGGCCTCAGCCTGACCGGCGACGTGCCGGCCCGGCAGGCGTTCCGCTTCTCGCTGCTCTACCTGGCCGTGCTGTTCTCGGCCCTGATGCTCGATCGCCTGGCCTGAGTGGAGCAGCCGTTCCCGCCGCCGATGGGTCCGGAGCAGGCGCGCGAGTTCAAGCGACGCCGTCGCGGACGCAACATCGCCCTGCTGCTGGCGCTGATCGTGCTGTGCCTGGTTTTCTACGGCCTCTCGATGGTCAAGATGGTCGCTGCCCATTGAGCCTGTCGCCCGTGCGAGCGATACAGGGGGGATCATGAGTACAGAGGTTCCAGAGGCCCACGCCCCCGGCGAGTTCGCGCCGACACGCCCGTACTACGTGCCGGGGCCGAGCCCCTGGCCGCTGTTCGGCGCCCTCGGCGGCGCGCTTACGCTGGCCGGGATCGTCATCGCCGCGCATTTCGGCCAGTACTGGCTGCTCGTGCTCGGCTTCCTGTCGGTCGGCACCGTGATGGTGTTCTGGTGGCGGCAGGTGATCGGCGAGAGCGTCACCAGCAAGGTGATCACGCCGATGACCCGGCTCGGCCTGCGCTACGGCATGACCTTGTTCATCTCCTCGGAGGTGATGCTGTTCGTCGCCTTCTTCTGGACCTTCTTCAACTTCGCGATCTTCCCGGAGAACGTCGCCGGCGCGAACGCGCCGCTCTGGCCGCCTCTCGGCGTGCATACCTTCAACCCGTTCAGCCTGCCGATCATGAACACCATGATCCTGCTGCTGTCCGGCTTCACCATCACCTGGGCGCATCATTCGCTGATCGAGGGCGAACGCCGCTCGCTGATCATGGGGCTGGGCCTGACCATCATCCTCGGCCTGCTGTTCACCTGCTGCCAGGCGATGGAGTATTCCGAGGCGCCGTTCCGCTTCAGCGGCGGCGGCATCTATCCGGCAATCTTCTTCATCGCCACCGGCTTCCACGGCGCGCACGTGATCATCGGCACCTGCTTCCTGATCGTCTGCTTCTTCCGCTCGCGTGCCGGCCAGTTCAACGCCGCCCAGCATTTCGGCTTCGAGGCGGCCGCCTGGTACTGGCACTTCGTCGACGTGGTCTGGCTGTTCCTGTTCATCTGCATCTACTGGTGGGGCGCCGGGCCGGTCGTGCACGAGTAGCCGCGCGCGGCATGCGCCGCCTCGTCGTGCCGCTGCTGTCCACCCTGTCGCTGGTCTGCCTGACCACCGGGCTGGGCATCTGGCAGGTGCACCGGCTGTCCTGGAAGCGGGCGATCCTGGCCCGGATCGATGCCGCCGAGCAGGCGCCGGCGATCCCGCTGCCCGAACGCCCGACGCCGTTCGAGAAGGTCACCGTCTCCGGCCGGCTCGACCCGTCGCATGCCGTCGCCTACGCCGACGACGTGCGCGACGATGCGAGCGGACGCGTGGTCATGGGGACCTACCTGGTCGAGCCGCTGCTGCGCGACGGGATGCCGCCGCTGCTGGTCGATCTCGGCTGGGTGCCCTATCCGCCGTCGCCGGTCGCGGGTCCGGCGAGCCTGACCGGCTACGTCCGCGCGGCCGACCATCCCGGCTGGCTCAGCGCCCGCGACGATCCCCGCTCGCGCCGCTTCTACACGCTGGATCCCGAGCGGATCGCGCGTGGGATCGGCCTGCCGGCGCCGGCGCCCTATTCCCTGGTCGTGCTCGGCGCGGCCGGCACGCCCGATCCGCAGCGCAGCCTGCCGCGGCCGCCGAACGACCACCTGCATTACGCGATCACCTGGTTCAGCCTGTCCGTGGTGGCGGTGGTGATGTTCGCCGTTTGGCTGCGCGGAGTACGCGCCGTCGGCCGCGACGGATAGGCAGCGCGCCGATGCTCTGTTACGCTCGGTGTGTCAACCTGGGGGTCTCCATGCGCCGTGTGATGCTCGCCGTGTTCGCCTTGTCGTTCGCCGCCGGCACGACCGCCGACGCCGCCTCGTGTCGCAATGCCGCCGGCAAGTTCATCAAGTGCGCCGCACCGGCCAAGCCGACGAAATGCCGCGACGCCAAGGGCAAGTTCATCGCCTGCACGGCAGCCGCCGTGAAGTCCGGCTGACCGCTCCCGCCTCCGGGTCTCATACCGACGGCCTTCGGACGTGGGCCTCCGAGGCCAGGGCTCTGCCCTGGACCCGCTCAAGGCGAAGCCTTGAGAATCCATTTGTCTTGATGGATGAGATGTTTTCCGTACGCCTTGGCCTTGGCGATTGAGCCGCGAGATGGACCGGCTGAGCTCCTCCCGGTGATGGCGCCGGGCTGGCGCCGGCCCTTCTGCTCTCGGCCTAGAGCGTGTCCTTTTCAAGTTGGCCCGTATCCGGCGTGTTGAAGGTAGTTTGA
>CAXUCM010000224.1:0-6298 GCA_964249315.1 uncultured Acetobacteraceae bacterium
CAAGCGCACCATCGCCTACTCGACCTGCTCGCAGCTCGGCTACATGTTCATCGCCTGCGGCGTCGGGGTCTACCAGGCGGGCATGTTCCACCTGACCACGCACGCCTTCTTCAAGGCGTTGCTGTTCCTGTCGGCGGGCTCGGTGATCCACGGGCTGCACGGCGAGCAGGACATGTTCCGGATGGGCGGGCTCGCGCGCAAGCTGCCGGTCACCTGCGCGATGATGTGGATCGGCTCGCTGGCGCTGTCGGCGATCTGGCCGTTCGCCGGCTGGTGGTCCAAGGATGCGATCCTCGATGCGGCGTGGGCGTCGCATACCGGCTTCGGCCTGTACGGCTGGGTGCTGGGCACGCTGACGGCGTTCCTGACGGCGCTGTACAGCTGGCGGCTGCTGTTCCTGGTGTTCCACAACGCGCCGCGCGACGCGGACGTGCACGCGCATGCGCATGAGAGCCCGGTGGTGATCCTGGCGCCGCTGGTGGTGCTCGCGTTGGGGGCGGCAGCCGGCGGCTGGGCGCTCGCGCCCTGGTTCATCGGCGTGCACCAGTCGGGCTTCTGGAACGGCGCGATCTTCAACGGCCCGAGCAACGGCGTGCTGTCGGCGATGGAGCAGATCCCGCTGGCGGTGTCGCTGCTGCCGCTGCTGCTGGCGCTGCTCGGCATCGCGGCCGCGTTCTTCGCCTACCGGCTGCGGCCGTCGCTGCCGGGGCGGCTGGCGCAACGGTTCGGCGGCCTGTACCGGTTCCTGCTGAACAAGTGGTATTTCGACGAGCTCTACGCGCTGGTGTTCGTGCGTCCGTATCGCGTGCTCGCAGGCCGGCTGTGGCATGTCGGCGACGAGGGGATCATCCAGGGCGTGCCGGCAGGGCTGGGCCGGCTCACCCTCGGCGGCGCCGGGCAGGCGGTGCGGATCCAGACCGGATCGATCGCGGTCTACGCCTTCACCATGCTGATCGGTCTGGTGGTACTGATCTCCACCTTCCTGATCGTCCATTGACCGTGCAGCGCCGGATGAGCCTTCGATGAACTGGATCCTCGCCCTGCCGGAGATCGTGCTCGCGCTGTGCGGCCTCGCCATCCTGCTGTTCGGCGTGCTGGTCCGGCGCGGCAACCCGTTCGTGCCATGCTCGCTGCTCTGCATCGCGGCGATGCTGGTGGCGGCGTTACTGGTGCTGCTGGCGCCGGACGGAGTCGGCTACCATCGCGTGTTCGTCAGCGACGATTTCGCCCGCTTCATGAAGCTGCTCAGCCTGGCCGGCGCGGCGCTGAGCCTGGTGCTGTCGCTGGACTATAACCGGCGCGAGGAGATCGCCCGCTTCGAGTTCCCGGTGCTGGTGCTGCTGGCGACGGTCGGCACCATGGTGATGGCGTCGAGCGAGAACCTGATGACGCTGTATGTCGGGCTCGAGCTGCAGTCGCTGGCGATCTACATCCTGTGCGCGTTCGATCGCGACCGGCTCGGCTCGGCGGAGTCCGGGCTGAAATACTTCGTGCTCGGCTCGCTCGCCTCGGGCCTGCTGCTGTACGGCATCTCGCTCGCGTTCGGCTTCGCCGGCACGATGGAATATCGCGGGCTGCAGACGGCGCTGGCGGCGTCCGGGGAGATCCCGTCCGGGCTGGTGATCGGCATCGTCTTCATCATCGTCGGCCTCGGCTTCAAGATATCCGCGGTGCCGTTCCACATGTGGACGCCGGACGTCTACCAGGGCGCGCCGGCGCCGGTGACGGCGTTCATGTCGGGGGCGCCGAAGATCGCCGCGTTCGCGCTGCTGCTGCGGGTGATGGCGGGGCCGTTCGGGCAGGTGACGCCGCAATGGCAGCTGCTGATCGAGATCCTGGCGGTCGCCTCGATGCTGTTCGGCGCGCTGGCGGCGCTGCCGCAGACCAGCATCAAGCGGCTGATGGCGTATTCCTCGATCGGTCATATGGGCTACGCGCTGATCGGGCTGGCGGCGGCGACGCCGGCGGGCACGCGCGGCACGCTGGTCTACCTTGCCACCTACCTGTTCATGAATTCCGGCGCGTTCGCCTGCATCATCGCGATGCGTCGGCGCGGTCGCGCGGTCGAGCGGATCGCCGACCTGGCCGGGCTGTCGCGCACCGATCCGGCACTGGCGCTGGCGATGGCGGTGTTCATGTTCAGCATGATCGGGGTGCCGCCGCTGTCGGGGTTCTTCGGCAAGCTGCTGGTGTTCAGCGCCGCCCTGCAGGCCGTGATGTAGTTGCTTGTTATCGTCGGCATCGTCTCCAGCGTGATCGGCGCGGTCTATTACCTGCGGGTGGTCAAGGCGATGTATGTCGATGCCGCCGCGCCGGCGTTCGACCGTCGTCCGGTCCCGGTCTCGCTGGTCTCGATGGGGATGGGGCTGGTCACCGGGCTGTTCATCCTGGTGCTCGGTCCGGTGACGAGCGCCGCCACGGCCGCGGCGGCCGTGCTGTTCCGTTGATCGCGACCTCCGCCTGGCGCCTGACCCGCTTCGACGCGCTCGCCTCCACCTCGGATGCCTGCATCGCACGCGCGGAGGCGGGCGAGCCTTCCGGCCTGGCGATCCAGGCGCGGACGCAGACCGGGGCGCGCGGCAGTCGCGGACGCAGCTGGAGCGATGCCGGCGGGGCGCTGGCAGTGTCGGTGCTGCTGCGGCCGGAGCAGGATCATGCCTGGCCGCTGATCGCGGGTGTGGCCCTGCACGACGCGTGCTCGTTGACGCCGGCGCATGGCCGGACGCTGCGGCTGAAATGGCCGAACGACCTTATGCTGCACGGACGCAAGCTCGGCGGCATCCTGATCGAGGCGAGCCGCGGGGCGGATCCGCGCGGCTGGCTCGTGATCGGCTTCGGCGCCAACCTGGCGGAGGCACCGCGGCTTGCGGACCGCGAGGCCGCCTGCCTCGCCGAGCTGGGTCCGGCACCATGCGCCGATGCGATGGCCGACCGGCTGCTGGCAAGCCTGACCCGTCGGCTCGAACCTGCCGCCGCGGCGATGACGCTGCGCGAGGACTGGCTGGCGCGGGCGCACGCGCCAGGCACGCCGCTTGCAGTCCGTGGCCGGGACGGGCAGATAACGGGAACGTTTTCGTCAATCGCGGAAGACGGGACGCTGCTGCTGGAGGTCGCGGGCGAGATCCGGCGCTTCAATACCGGCGAGGTCCTGATCATGCAGGGGGCCTAGGGCGTGCTTCTGGTCGTCGATGCCGGCAATACCAACATCGTCTTCGGCGTGCATGACGGCAGCACGTGGCGCGGCATCTGGCGGATCGGCACCGAGACCGGGCGCACGTCGGACGAGTATGCGGTCTGGCTGCTGACCCTGCTGGAGCTCGCCGGACTGCAGCGCGGCCAGATCACGCGCGCCGTGCTCGGCACCGTGGTGCCGGCCGCCTTCTACCATCTGCGCCGGCTCTGCCGCGACTGGTTCCATCTGGAGCCGCTGCTTGCCAGCAACACGCTCGACTGGGGCTTCCGGATCAAGATGGACAATCCGGACGAGGTCGGCGTCGACCGGCTGCTCGACGGGCTGGCGGCGCACCAGAAATATGGCGGTCCGGTGCTGGTGATCGATTTCGGCACCGCCACGACCTTCAACGTCATCGACGGCGAGGGCAATTATTGCGGCGGCGCGATCGCACCCGGCATCAACCTTTCGGTGGAGGCCCTGCATGCCGCCGCCGCCCGGCTGCCGCGGGTGGGCGTCGGACGTCCGCAGGCGGTGATCGGACGCAACACCAACGTGGCGATGCGATCGGGGATCTACTGGGGCTATATCGGCCTGGTCGAAGGGCTGGCGACACGGATCCGCAACGAGTTCGCCGGCCCGATGAAGATCGTGGCGACCGGCGGCCTGGCGCCGCTGTTCTCTGAAGGCACCGCCATCATCGAGCGCATCGATCCCGAGCTGACGCTCGACGGGCTGCGCCTGTTGGCGGCACGCAACCCGAACCCGACATTATCGAACGACATAACCTCCAACGATTGAAGGCGAACTATGGACGTGTTGAACGGCGATCTGGCTTTCCTGCCACTGGGCGGGACGGGCGAGATCGGCATGAACCTGAACCTGTACCGATGCGACGGCGCCTGGCTTGCGGTGGATTGCGGCATCGGCTTCTCCGGCAACGACATGCCGGAGGTCGAGATCCTGATGCCTGATCCGAGCTTCATCGCCGAGCGACGCGACGCGCTGGTCGGGCTGGTGATCACCCACGCGCATGAGGATCATATCGGCGCGGTGGCGCATCTCTGGCAGCGGCTCGGCTGCCCGGTCTACGCGACCCCGTTCGCGGCCACCGTGCTGCGGCGCAAGCTCGGCGAGGCCGGGCTGCTGTCGCGGGTCCAGCTCAAGACCGTCGAGCCGGGTGCGAGCTTCACGCTGGCGCCGTTCTCGCTGCGCTTCATCGCCGTGACCCATTCCGTGCCGGAAGCGCAGGCGCTGGTGGTGCGGACGCGCCACGGCACGGTGCTGCATACCGGCGACTGGAAGCTCGATCCGAACCCGCTGATCGGACCGCCCACCGATCTCGACGCCTTCGCCGAGCTCGGCCGCGAGGGCGTGCTGGCGATGGTCTGCGACAGCACCAACGCGATGGTCGAGGGCGAGGCCGGCTCCGAAGGCGACGTCCGTCGCAGCCTGGCCAGCCTGGTGGCCGGCATCTCCGGCCGGATCGCGGTGACCTGCTTCGCCAGCAACGTGGCCAGGATCGCCAGCATCGCCAAGGCCGCGGAGGCCGCCGGCCGCTCGGTCGCGGTGGTCGGCCGGTCGTTGCGCAACCTCGAGGCGGCGGCGCGCGAGTGCGGCTACCTCGACGACGTGCCGCTGTTCCTGTCCGAGCAGGACGCCCAGGACGTGCCCGACGACAACCTGCTGATGATCATCACCGGAAGCCAGGGCGAGCCGCGCTCGGCGCTGTCGCGGATCGCCGCCGACACGCACCCGAACATCTCGCTCGGCGAAGGCGACACCGTGGTCTATTCCTCGCGCATGATCCCCGGCAACGAGCGGGCGATCATGTCGGTGCAGGACAGCCTGGTGCGTCGCGGCGTGCGGGTACTGACCGATGCGGACCACATGGTGCACGTCTCCGGCCACGCCGCGCGGGACGATCTGCGCCGCCTCTACGATCTGGTCCGGCCGCGCTTCTCGGTGCCGGTGCACGGCGAGTGGCGACACATGGCGGCGCACGCGGCGCTCGCGCGCGAGGAGGGCGCCGAGCCGATCCTGCTCGAGGACGGCGACGTGCTGAGCCTGTCCGGGAACCGCGCTGAAATCGTGGATGCCGTGCCGGTCGGCAAGCTGGCGCTCGACGGCAACCGGCTGCTGCCGATGGATGGCGGCGTGCTCGGCGCGCGTCGCCGGATGCTGGCGGCCGGGGTGGTGCTGGGCAGCGTGGTGGTGGACGGCGAGGGCACGCTGCTCGGCATGCCGCAGGTCAGCGCTCCCGGGCTGTTCGAGCCCGACGATGCCGATACGGCGCGGATCGCACAGTCCTTCGCGCAAGGGCTGGCCGAGCTGCCGGTATCGACCCGGATGGCGGAACACGATTTCCGCGAGGCCGCGAAGAGCGCGCTGCGGCGGGCTGTCGGACGCAAGCTGCAGAAGCGTCCGATGGTGGACGTGCACCTGATCCGGGTCTGACCCGATGGGCTGGTTCACCGGCCTGATCATGTTCGCACTGGTCTGGTGGACGGTGTTGTTCGCGGTGCTGCCGCTCGGCCAGCGGCCGGAGGCGGAAGCGGATCCGGTCTCGGGGTTCCGCGGCCTGCCGCGGGCGCCGCGGCTCGGCCGGGTTGCGCTGATCACGACGCTGGTCTCTCTGGTGATCTGGCTCGGCTGCGAGGTTCTGGTGCACAGCGACGTCCTGTCGTTCCGGCACGGGTTGCTGGCGTTCCATCCCGGTTGAAGCAGACGCCGGGGGCCGCTCCGCCATAACGAAATCGCGCTTGCATGCCTGCGATGCGTTTTTCATTGACGCTCGCGGCCAGGATGCGGGATCATTAGCGGCAGGGGGAGGTGTTCCTCCTCCTGCCGCTTGATTGGCGTTCTCTCCCTAAACTTGGCCCACGCGCTGGAACCAAGCGGCGTGGGCGTTTTTTATGCGCTCAGGCACGTTTTGTCACGTCCCGTTTGTCAGCAAACTGCGCAAATTTTGCTGCTTGCGCCTGCCTATACTTATGGGCTGCATTATTGTGCGGTGCACCATACTGTGCGGGTGTAATACCGGGGCGTCTTGATACTAGCGTGACGAGGGCTGAAGGTTGGGGCTCCGCCCCAAGCCCCGCCAAAGGCTCGCCTTTGGAAACCTCT
>CAXUCM010000225.1:0-6297 GCA_964249315.1 uncultured Acetobacteraceae bacterium
TTAGAGGTTTCCAAAGGCGAGCCTTTGGCGGGGCTTGGGGCGGAGCCCCAACCTTCAGCCCGCGAAATATCAGGCAACTTCCTTCTGCGCGTCACGGAACCGAACTCCTCCACCGGCCGCAATTCGAGCTGGACAGGGATTACAACGATGCCGGACACGGTCTACGCTACATCGAAACAGATCGGGGTCCGGGCCTTCAAGTGAAGGCGTGCTGCGCGCGACGGCCCCAGCGGGTCCAAGGCGGAGCCCTGGCCTTCAGGGAGCACGAGACTGGCCGAATGACCACCCCGAGAACCCTGTTCGGCACCGACGGCATCCGCGGCACCGCCAACCTCGAGCCGATGACCGTGGAGATCGCGCAGCGGCTCGGCCAGGCGGCCGGCCTGCGGTTCCGTCGCGGCAGTCATCGCCATCGCGTCGTGCTGGGCAAGGACACCAGACTGTCCGGCTACATGATCGAGTGCGCGCTGGTCTCCGGCTTCCTCTCCGCCGGGATCGACGTGACGCTGGTCGGGCCGCTGCCGACGCCGGCGATCGCGATGCTGACCCGCAGCCTGCGCGCCGATCTCGGCGTGATGATCTCGGCCTCGCACAACGCGTTCGAGGATAACGGCATCAAGCTGTTCGGTCCGGACGGGTTCAAGCTGTCCGACGAGGCGGAGGCGGAGATCGAGGCGCTGATGGCCGGCAACCTCGCCGGCCGGCTCGCCGCACCCGATGCGATCGGCCGCGCCTCGCGCCTGACGGACGCCGCCGGGCGCTACGTCGAGAACGCCAAATCCTCGTTCCCGCGCGGCCGCCGGCTCGACGGGCTGCGCATCGTCATCGACTGCGCCCATGGCGCCGCCTATCGCGTCGCGCCGACGGCGCTGTGGGAGCTCGGCGCCGAGGTGATCCGGATCGGCTGCGAGCCGGACGGGCTGAACATCAACCGCGACTGCGGCTCGACCAGTCCGGGCACCCTGCGCGCCGCCGTGCTCGAGCATCGCGCCGATCTCGGCATCGCGCTCGACGGCGACGCCGACCGGCTGGTGGTCGCCGACGAGCATGGCCGCATCGTCGACGGCGACCAGATCCTCGCCCTGGTCGCGCGGTCCTGGCAGCAGAGCGGCCGGCTCGCCGGCGGCGGCGTGGTGGCGACGGTGATGTCCAACATGGGCCTCGAGCGCATGCTGGCCGGGCTGGACCTGCGACTGGAGCGCACCGCCGTCGGCGACCGCTACGTCGTCGAGCGGATGCGCGAGCTGGAGATGAATCTCGGCGGCGAGCAATCCGGTCACATGGTGCTGTCCGACTTCGCCACCACCGGGGACGGGCTGCTGGCGGCGCTGCAGGTGTTGTCGGTGCTGGTCGAGCAGCAGCGTCCGGCGAGCGAGGTGTGCCGCCTGTTCGAGCCGTTCCCGCAGAAGCTGCGCAACGAGCGCTTCCGCGGCCTCTCGCCGCTGCACGATGCCGGCGTGATCGAGGCGCGTCGCTGGGCGGAGGATCTGCTCGGTGCGTCCGGGCGGCTGCTGCTGCGCGAGAGCGGCACCGAGCCGCTGGTGCGGGTGATGGCGGAGGCCGAGGATCCGAGGCTGGTCGAGACGGTGGTGGACGGGGTGTGCGCCGCGATCCGTCGCGTCGCCTCAGTCTGAACGGAGCCGGGACCGATGCGGGGACGCGTCCTGGTCATTGCCGGCAGCGACTCCGGCGGCGGCGCCGGCATCCAGGCCGACATCAAGACCATCACCGCGCTCGGCGGCTATGCCGCCACCGCGATCGCGGCGCTGACGGCGCAGGATACGCACGGGGTGCACGGCGCGTTCGCGGTGCCGCCGGCCTTCGTGCGGCTGCAGATCGACTGCGTGCTCGACGATATCGGCGCCGACGCCTTCAAGACCGGCATGCTGGACCGTTCCGAGCTGATCGCGCTGGTCGCCGAGCGGATCGCGACGAGGCCGCGACTGCCGTTCGTGCTGGATCCGGTGATGGTGGCCAAGGGCGGCGCGCGCCTGCTGGAGGCGGATGCGGTCGGCAGCCTCAAGCGCCACCTGGTGCCGCTAGCGAGCCTGCTGACGCCGAACCTGCCCGAGGCGGAAGTGCTGGCCGGTCGGCCGATCCAGTGCCTCGCCGACATGCGCGAGGTCGCCGGCCAGCTGCTGACCCTCGGCACGCCCGCGGTGCTGCTCAAGGGCGGCCACCTGCCGGGGGAGACGGTGTTCGACCTGCTGGCCACCGAGGACGGCATCGAGAGCTTCAGCGCGCCCCGGATCCCGGGCCGGCACACGCACGGTACCGGCTGCACGCTGGCGAGCGCGATCGCCAGGGGCGGGGCCCTGGGCAGGGGCGGGCGGGACAGGGTCGACGGTGCCCGCGCCTCCGTGGGGGGGGGTTGGGTGGCAGCGCCCGGCTATGGCGGCGGGCACGGTCCGCTCGATCACGGCGTGACGATGGATCCGTCCCGGCTGCCGGTCTGACCGAGGCGGCCGCGCGGCGCCAGCAGCCGCCGCTCCAGCGTGCCGGCGATGGCGTAGAGCAGCAGCGAGGCCAGGGTCAGCAGCACCACCGCACTCCACAGATCGGCCGCGCGGAAGGTGCTGACGTCGCGCTGCATGCGGTCGCCGAGCCCGTTGCCGCTGGCCAGCCATTCCGACAGCAGCGCGCCGAGCAGGGCCGCCGGGATGCCGATGCGGATCGAGGCGAACAGCGCCGGCAGCGCGGTCGGCAGCGCCACCTTGCGCAGCACCGTCCAGCGCGTGCCGCCATAGACCCGCACCAGGTCGGCCGAGAGCGACGGAGTCGCGCGCAGCCCGACGCCGAGATTGGCGAGCGTCGGGAAGAACACCACGATCGCGCCGATCACCCCGATCGCGCACAGGCCGCGGCCGCACACCAGCACGATCAGCGGCGTCATCGCCACCAGCGGCACCGAGCGCAGGATCATCGCCACCGGCATCACCACGCGCGCGCAGGCCGGCGACAGCACCAGCAGGGTCGCGCCGCCGACCCCGAGCGCGAGGCCGGCGGCGAAGCCGATCGCGGCATGGCCCAGCGTGGTCAGCAATGCCGCCAGCAGGACGGCGCGGTGCGAGGCCGCCGCGCGCACGGTGAGCAGGTAGTGCGCGACCTCGAGCGGCGTCTTGCCGACCAGCGGGTCGACGTCGAACAGGCGCAGCACCAGCATCCAGCCGGCCAGCACCAGCAGCAGCGACAGCGCCGCCGTGGCGGCCGGCCCCAGCCGGCTCACGCGTCCGCCCGCCACGGTGCCAGCCGTCGGCCGAGCAGCGCGATCAGGCCGTAGCAGAGGCCGGCGAGGCCGCCGCAGGCGAGCGCGATCGCCCAGGTCCTGGCGGAGTCGGCCTGCTGCATCGCGACCACCATCGCCACGCCGAGACCCTGGTCGGCGGCGCCGAGCCACTCGCCGAGCACCGCGCCGAGCAGGCTCGCGGGTGCGGCGATGGCGAGCGCCGCGAACCAGGCGGGCAGGGCGGCGAACAGCTGCACCCGGCGGAACTGCTGCCAGCGTCCGCCGCCGCAGGTGGCGATCAGGTCGAGGCTGGCCGGCTCCGCGCAGTCCAGGCCGAGCAGCGCGCCGGTCAGGGTGGTGAAGAACACCGACAGCGCGGCAAGGGCGACCATCGGGGTCTGGCCGCTGAAGATGATGCTCAGCAGCGGCCCGACCGCGATCACCGGCACGCAGTAGCTGACGGTGGCGAGCTGCAGCACCAGCCGGCGCAGTCTCGGCAGCAGCAGCACGAGGGCGGCAAGCAGGGTGGCGATGCCGTTGCCCCAGAGGAAGCCGCGCGCCGCCTCGCCCAGGGTGAGCCGCAGGTTGGGCGCGTAGAAGGCCCAGCCGTCCCGGGCGAAGGCAGCGGCCACCGCCCAGGGTGCCGGCACCAGGACGGCGGCGCGGCCGGCGGTGAGCGCGGCCAGGCTCCACAGCGCGAGCACCGCGGCGATGCCCAGCAGCGGGCCGAGCAGCGTGCGCGGGTTCAATCGTCCGACCGGAACAGCAGCGCGGTGAGCCGGTCGTGGATGCGGTGGAACTCCGGGCTGCGCATGATCTCGGGCGTGCGCGGACGCGGCAGGTCGATCGGCACCAGGGCGGCGATGCGGCCGGGACGCGGCTGCATCACCGCGACGAGGTCGGACAGGAACACCGCCTCGGCGATCCCGTGCGTGACCATCAGCGTGGTGGCGCCCTGTTCCGACCAGATCCGCTGCAGCTCGATGTTGAGCCGCAGGCGGGTCATGTCGTCGAGCGCGCCGAACGGCTCGTCCAGCAGCAGCACCCTGGGACGCAGCACCAGGGCGCGGGCGATCGAGACGCGCTGGCGCATGCCGCCGGAGAGCTGCGCCGGCCGCGCATGCTCGAAGCCGCGCAGGCCGACCAGGGCGATCAGCGCGTCGATGCGTCCGCGCTCGGCGGCGACGCCGGCAACCTCGAGCGGCAGGCGGATGTTGGCGGCGACCGAGCGCCAGGGCAGCAGGGCGGCGTCCTGGAAGGCGATGCCGAGATGATGCTGCCGGACCATCTCGGCGGGGGTTTCGCCGTGCACCAGCGCCTCGCCGCGATCGGGCGTCTCCAGCCCGGCGAGGATGCGCAGGATCGTCGACTTGCCGCATCCCGAAGGGCCGAGCAGCGACAGGAACGCGCCCTGCGGCGTCTGCAGGTTGACACTGTCCACCGCGGCCAGGCGGGTGCGGCCGACGCGATAGGCCTTGCACAGGTCGGTGACGGCGATGCCGCTCGCGTCGGACCGGTCGTCGCGAAGCGAGGCGCGCTCTGGGATCGCGCTCAAGCCGGCAGGGCCAGCAGCGACGGGTCCTGCCGGTAGATCTCGTCGAGCAGCGACATGTCGAACAGGTCGGACGCGGTGACGGCAAGGCCGCCGGCGCGCAACAGCTTGACGTTGTCGGCGATGCGCTGGTCCTCGACGCGGAACAGCCCCTGCCGGGCGGTTCCGGCGCCGCGCATCAGCGCGTTCTCGGCTTTCGACTGCAGCTGCTGCTGCGTCGGATCGAGCCCGAGCGTGCGGCCGTAGACCTCGATCGCCAGCTTCGCGCCGGCGGCCGGGTCGGCAAGGTTGTCGCGCCAGCCGCGGATCTCGGCGCGCAGGGCGGCCTTCAGCGTCTCGCGCTCGCGCTCGATCGTGCTCGTGCGCGCGACGTAGGTCTGCATCACCATCGGGTAGTGATGGTCGGCGAACATCATGGCGGCGGTGGCGATGCCGCGCGTATGGAGCAGGATCGGCTCGTTGGTGATGAAGCCGAACCAGCCATCCACCTCGCCCGAGATCAGCGGGGTCGGATCGAACTGCACCGGCACGGTGCGGATGCGGTCCGGATCGAGGCCGTTCAAGGCGAGGAAGCTCGAGAACACCAGCCGGTTGGTGGCCTGCACGCCGATGGTGCGTCCGATCATCGCCTGCGGCTGCAGGATCGGACGCGACGCCAGCGAGACGATGCAGTAGGCGCTTTCCTGGTATTGCGCGCCGATGGTGCGCAGTGCCGCGCCCTGGGCGATGGCGCCGGCGGTGGTGTCGATCGCGGAGATGCCGAGCAGGCAGCGCTGCTGCACCAGGTCGATCTCGGTCGGCGGCGCGCTCGGGCCGCCGCTGATCAGGCGGGCGCTGGTGAAGCCCTCGTCGCGATAGTAGCCGCGATGGTCGGCCAGATACTCGCCGGCGAACTCGGCGTTCGTGACCCAGCACAGGCGCAGATTGCAGGCGCCGAGATCCTTGCCGCCCGGCGGCCGGGCGCTTGCACGGTGCGTCGCGGCGGCAGCGGCCAGGCCGCCCGCGATCAGGCCGCGCCGGCCCAGCGTCACGTCGCGGCTCCAGGGCAGGCAGGTGGTGCGATCATCGAACGGCTCCCGGCGGCGAACATCGTGGATACTGCAATCGATGTGCCAGCATGATGGAGCCTGGTGTGCAATCGTGCCAGGCACGTGTGCGAGGGGAGGTCACGACGATGATCCGAGGACTGGCGATGGCGATGCTGGCGACCCTGCTGGCCGGATGCGACGCCGGCGGGAGTGCCGGTGGCGGCGCAGGTTGCCATGTCAGTCGCGTCGTCGACCTGCCGCTGGTGCCAGGCCGGTCACTGCCGACGGTCGAGGCCACGCTCGCGGGCCGGAAGGTGCTGGTCTATATCGATACCGGCGCGATCACCTCGGTGGTCAGCCGCGATGCCGCCAGCCGCTTCAACCTCCGGCCCGGCCCGGAGGCCGGCCGGGTGCGGATCTCCGGCATCGGCGGCATTGTCAACGCGCCGCTGGTCCGCGTGCCCGAACTCGATCTCGGCGGCGGCGTCGCG
>CAXUCM010000226.1:0-6296 GCA_964249315.1 uncultured Acetobacteraceae bacterium
GGTCTGCTGAATGCGCCCGCCCTGGCGGAGAGCTTCGCGGCGATGACCGGGGCCGGCGCCACCTTGAACGGCAAGCCGATCCGTGCTGCCGACACCTCCGACATGGCCTCGGCGATGATCGAGGTCGGCTGGGGCCCGAAGGTCGCCGAGGCGGACGTCACCGGGCTGCTCGGCCGCGTGCTGCGACTGGGCGCGGCGCCGCGTACCGGCGGCTCCGGCGCGCTGGCGCTGGCCGACGTCGCCTGCGGCCGGCTCGACGGCTATATCGAGCTGTTGATCAACCTCTGGGACGTGGCGGGCGCACTGCCGATCCTGGCGGAGGCGGGAGCGACGGTATCGCCGTTCCTGGATCACGGCGGCATGCAGGGTCCGGTGCCGATCCTGGCCGCCGCCCCCGCCCTCGCCGACATGCTGGCGACCGCGGCGGGCATTGCCGTGATTTAAGCCGGGCGGGACTGCCGCACCGGCAGGATCCTTGGTATGGCAGCCCGGCAAGATGCAGGGAGGAGACGATGCGAACGCGATTCGAGGCCGGCGGCTTCCGGCGCAGCGTGCTGCTCGCCGCCCTGCTGGCAGGATCGTGCCTCGCCGCCCCCGCGGCACGCGCCCAGCTCGCCGCTTCCGAGCGGCAGGAGCAGCAGCAGCGGCTGGTCGATCGTGCCACGCTGACCGCCGAGGACGTGCTCGACGTGCGCCGGAACGGCGACCAGGCGCAGCGCTTCCTCGGCCGTGCCCGCGGCGTGCTGATCTGTCCCAGCATCTTCCGGATGTCGTTCCTGATCGGCGGCTCCGGCGGCGGCTGCGTGCTGATGGGGCGCGACGGCGCCGGCTCCTGGTCGGATCCGGCGTTCTACTCGATGGGCTCCGGCTCGGTCGGCTTCCAGGCCGGCGTGCAGGACGTCGAGCTGATGATGTTCATCATGACCCGGCGCGGCCTGACCGCGATCATGGACAGCCAGTTCAAGTTCGGCGCCAACGCCTCGATCACGCTGGCCACGCTGGGCGCCGGTCTCGAGGGCGCCACCTCGTCGGCGCTGAACGCCGACATCGTCGCGGTCGAGAAGAGCAGCGGCCTGTTCGCCGGCTTGTCGCTGCAGGGCAGCATGCTGTCCTTCGACAGCGTCGGCAACCGCGTCTATTACGGCCAGCCGGTCGGCGTGCAGGACATCGCGGTCGCGATGCGGGTGAACAACCCAGGTGCGGATCCGTTGCGCACGGTGCTGATGCGCTACGGCAGCCGCCCGCTGGCCGGTCAGCCGCCGGCCGCGGCATCGCCCTATCCGCCGCCCTACCAGGCACATACGGCCTATGACAGCCCCTCGGTGCCGGACGGAGGCGCGCCCGTACAGTTGGCGCCCTCCGAGCCGGTGCAAAGCCAGTCGCTGCCGCCGCCTCGCTAGGACCGCCAGGGGCTCCATCTACAAGAGGTTTCCAAAGGCGAGCCTTTGGCGGGGCTTGGGGCGGAGCCCCAACCTTAACCTTCGGGACCTCACAGCCATTGGCACGGATCTTCATCACCGGCTCCTCCGACGGCCTGGGCCGCATGGCGGCGCAACTCCTCCGCGAGCAGGGGCATGCGGTGGTGCTGCATGCACGCAGCCGGCAGCGCGGCGAGGAGGCGATGGCGGCGGTACCGGGTGCCGAGGCGGTGGTCATCGGCGACCTCTCGAGCCTCGCCCAGACCCGCGACGTCGCCGAGCAGGTGAACGCGCTCGGCGCCTTCGACGCGGTGATCCACAACGCCGCGATCGGCTACCGCGAGCGCCGGCGGGTCGAGACCGAGGACGGGCTGGCCCAGGTGTTCGCGGTGAACACGCTCGCGCCCTACGTGCTGACGGCGCTGATCCGGCGTCCGCGTCGCCTCGTCTATGTCAGCTCGGAGTTGCACCGGCGCGGCGACCCGAGCCTGGCCGACCTGTCCTGGGAGGCGCGCAACTGGCGCGGCAACCAGGCCTATTCCGACACCAAGCTGCACGACGTGCTGCTGGCGTGCGCCCTCGCCCGCCGATGGCCGGACGTGCTGTCGACCGCGATGGAGCCAGGCTGGGTCGCGACCAAGATGAGCCCGGGTGCCACCGGCGACCTCGATCTGGCGCATCGCACCCAGGTGTGGCTCGCGGTCAGCGACGAGCCGGCGGCCTGCGTCAGCGGCGGCTACTTCTTCCACCAGGCGTCCAAGCGCCCGAGCGGCGCCGTCCACGACCCTGCGCGCCAGGAGCGATTGCTGGCAGAATGCCGCCGGCTGTCGGGCGTCGAGCTGCCGCCCGGCTGATCAGGCCGTGGCTCTCGTCACTCCGCCCGTTCCGGAGGGCCCATCGACTTGATCAGGTCGAGCATGCGCTTGCGCACGGTGGTCTCGCTGATGCGGTAGTAGGCACGGACCAGGTCGACCGTCTCCTTGCGGGTGAACAGGTCGTCGCCGCCGCCGAAACCCTCCTGCGACTCCGCGAAGCCGCTGACCTGTTGCGCGCCGGATCGGGCGCCGGTGGCGGCATAGGGTGCCGGCAGGTCGTCAAAGAAGAAGCTGACCGGCACGTCGAGCACGCGAGACAGGTCGAACAGCCTGGAAGCGCCGACCCGGTTGGCGCCGCGCTCGTATTTCTGCACCTGCTGGAAGGTCAGGCCGAGCGCATCGCCGAGGCGCTCCTGCGACATGCCGAGCAGAGTGCGGCGCAGCCGGATCCGGCTGCCGACATGCACGTCGATCGGGCTCGGTCGCGACTCGCGCTCTGCCGGTTCACCCTCGACGGCGGGGAACCCCGCTGTGGTCAGACTAGAACCGCGTGCCATCCGTTCCTCGACCTTCTGGTGTCCTAGAGGTAGGCGCGCAACCATGAAGTGTCAAGATTAACAAACTCGCGTCAAACTTGAGAAAGCGCGACGGAGCGCCGACGCCGCGGCGCCAGGCCGGCGAGGCAGGTTGCCAGCGCCAGCAGCAGCGGCACCTTCAGGCCGAACCGGTCGAGCAGGGTCGGCGCCAGTCGCGGCGGCAGCGCCACGATCAACCGGCCGCTCTTCCCCCAGCCGAGACGGCCGCGCTCGTGCCCGAAGCCGTCATAGGCCGCGGAAATCCCGGTATTCGCCGCGCGCGCAACGGGGATGCCGGTCTCGACCGCGCGCATCCGCGCGGCGGCGAGATGCTGACGCGGACCGGCGCTGTCGCCGTACCAGGCATCGTTGGTGACGTTCAGGATCCAGGACGGCGGATCGCGGCGATCCACAACCTGGCCGGGAAAAATGATCTCGTAGCAGATCAGCGGATCGACCGGTGCCAGGCCCGGCAGATGCAGCGTGCGTGGGCCGAGCCCGGCCGCAAAGCCGCCGCCGGGGACGATCTGCACCGGCAACAGGGCCGGCTGGTATTCGCCGAACGGCACCAGGTGCGCCTTGTCGTAGGTCGCCGCCACCGTACCGTCCGGCAGCAGCGCGAGCAGGCTGTTCCGCGGTCTGCCGTCCGCACCGAAGCGCACGCTGCCGATCAGGGCCGCGTCCGCGCCGGCTGCCGCCCGCATGATGATCTGCCTGGCCTGCTCGTCCTCGTCGAGCAGACCCGGGAAGGCACTCTCCGGCCAGGCGACGGCGAGGCCCGCACTGCCGCCCGCACTGGCGCCCGCACTGCCGCCCGGCGGCATCGCCCGGGCTTCCCGCACCCCCTCTTCGGTCAGGCGCAGGTAGGTGCGGAAACTCCGCAGCGCGAAGCCGCGGTCGATCTTCTCGAGCTCAGGGATGTTGCCCTGCACCAGCACCACCGTCGGGTTCGGGGTCGCCACCGGCCGCAGCCAGGCCAGCCGGGCGGTGCCCGCGCCGGCCCAGAGTGCGAGCAGCAGCAGGGCCGCGGCGATGCAGCGCCGTCCGAGCGCCGGTGCGGCGGCGACCAGCTGCGTCGCCAGCGTCAGGCCGTGCACGCCGATCCAGGCGGCCGGCTGGATCATCACGTCGCCGGCGCGGTCCTGCCACTCCCAGACGCTGCCGAGCGGGTTCCATGGAAAGCCGGTAAAGGCGAACTCGCGCGCCAGGTCCGACAGCGTCCACAACCCGGCGAGCAGCGTCGCGCGCCGCCAGCCCGGCGGTGCCAGCCGGCAGCCCGCGCAGGGCAGCGCCACCAGGATCGCCAGCGGCACCGCGCAGAGCGGTGTGGCCAGCGGCACCGCCCACCAGAAGCTGTCGAGGCGGGTCAGGATCGCATCGGTGATCCAGTACAGCCCGGCCGCGTAGAAGCCGAAGCCGAACACGAAGCCGCGCCAAAGGGCGGCGGCGGCCGAGCCCGCAGCGTCGATCCTTCGCAGCAGCAGCGGCACCGTCAGCAGCAGGATCGGCACCAGCCCGAGCGGCGGCAGCGCCAGCGCCGAGACACCGCCGGCAAGCAGCAACGCCAGCAAGCGAGCGGTCAGTCCAGCGCGTCGCGGAGCTGCCGCTCGTAGTGGCGGTAGTACTTGTCGGTGATCAGGTCGGTCTTCACCACCACGGCGACGTCGGTGGTGTTGAACTGGCTGTCGATGACGGCGCCGTCGCCGATGAAGCCGCCCAGCCGCAGGTAGCCCTTGATCAGCGGCGGCAGCTGCTGCTGCACCCGCTTGTGGTCGATGCTGCGCGGATCGCAGCGGCGCATGTCGATGTGGCGCGACGCCACCGCGCGCAGGCGCAGCGCCGGCGGCGCCAGGTGGTTGTGGTAGAGGAAGGTGAGCTCGGCGGCGAGCCGGTCCGGATCGGTGCCCGGCAGGCTGGCGCACCCGAACATCACGTCGATGCGGTGCAGGAACACGTAGGCGGCGATGCCGCGCCACAGCAGCTGCATCACCGCACGACCGCGATAGCGCGCATCGACGCAGGAGCGGCCGAGTTCGAGCAGGCGGCCGGGAAAGCCGGTGATCCGGCTGATGTCGTACTCGTCGGACGTGTAGAAGCGGCCGATCCGGCTGGCGCCCTCGTTCTGCACCAGCCGGTACGTGCCGACGACGCCGCGCGGGCCGGAGCTGACCGCGTGGTCGATCACCAGCAGATGGTCCGCCACCGCGTCGAACACGTCGACGTCGCGCCGGCTGCGTTGCGCCGGCTCGTCGGGCCGTGCTCCCATCTCGTCGTAGAAGATCCGGTAGCGCAGCGCCTGCGCCGCGTCGCGCTCGGCGGCGGTGACGGCGATGCGCACGCCGAGATTGCCGGCGCGCAGTTCCCCGAACCCGCCGGCCGGCGGGCAGGCGGATCGCGGTGCAGCGAGGATCGGCGTGGTGACGCTCACCGGCCCGCTCCGTTACGGCCGCCCGGCGCCGCCGCCAGTCCGGTATCCCAGTCCGCGTTCTTTTCCGACGCATCGTAGCCGGCGGCGGCCGGTGCCGCCTCGGCCGTCCGCCGCGGCCGGCCGAACAGTTCCAGCCGGTGGGAGACGAGGTCGAACCCAAGCCGGCTCGCGATCTGTCGCATCAGCTGCTCATGCTCCGCATCCTCGAACTCGATGACCTTGCCGGTCTCGACGTCGATGAGGTGATAGTGACGCCCGTGCTCGGTGGCTTCGTAGCGGGCACGGCCACCGCCGAAATCGCGCCGCTCGAGGATGCCGCGCTCCTCCAGCAGACGCACGGTGCGATACACCGTCGCCACCGAGATGCGGCTGTCGAGGCTCGCCGCACGCCGATACAGCTCCTCGACGTCCGGATGATCCTCCGCCTCGGACAGCACGCGGGCGATGACCCGGCGCTGGCCGGTCATCTTGAGGCCGCGCTCGACACAAAGCCGCTCTATGCGCGATCCCATCGCTTCACCAATGATAGTCTTGGCTGAGAACGAGGCGGAAGATTGGACGAGCCATCCCAGGCGGCGTAGCCGAAGAGGACGGACCTTGTCCAATCGTGATGTGCGGGGCGAGCAGCATGACCGAGCCGGAACTGGACATCACCGCCGAGAGCTGCCCGATGACCTTCGTGCGCACCCGCCTCGCCCTCGATCGTCTGCCGTCGGGCGCGGTGCTGCGGGTGAGGCTGCGCGGCGAGGAACCCTGGCGCAACGTCACCCGCAACGCCGAGGCGCTCGGGCACCGGCTGGTCGGCGACGAGCCGCTCGCGGACGGCCTCAGGCTGGTCTCGATACGCAAGGCGTGATCCCGACATCGCGCGACAGCAGCAGCGCATCGGACCCGTCCGCGTAGTAGGCGCGCCGACGTCCGACCCGGACGAAGCCGGCGCGTGCATACAGCGCGCAGGCGGCGCCGTTATGGGCCGCGACCTCGAGGAAGATCCGGGCGGCGCCGCGCGCATGCGCCTCCGCCGTCGTCGCCGCCAGCAGGGCCATGCCGAGCCCGCGCC
>CAXUCM010000227.1:0-6212 GCA_964249315.1 uncultured Acetobacteraceae bacterium
GACCGCCTCCTTGGTCTTCGGCTCGACCGAGATGTCGATCACCGGCACCGGGAACGCCATGCGCTCCAGCACCACCGGGTCGCCGGCATCGGCCAGGGTGTCGCCGGTGCCGGTATCCTTCAGCCCGACGAAGGCGGCGATGTCGCCGGCCTGCACCTCCTTGATCTCGGCGCGCTTGTCGGCGTGCATCTGGAACATCCGCCCGATGCGCTCCTTGTGGTCCTTGGTGGTGTTCATCACCTGGTCGCCGGACTTCAGCGTGCCGGAATAGACCCGCACGAAGGTCAGCGTGCCGTACTTGTCGTTGATGATCTTGAAGGCGAGGCCGGCGAACGGCGCCTGCGGGTCGATCCTGATCAGCCGGCGCAGGGTCGGATCCTCGTCCTCCTGGCCCTCCTCGGCGGCGACGCGGATGCCCTCGACGTCGTCCGGCGCCGGCAGGTAGTCCAGCACGGCGTCGAGCAGCGGCTGCACGCCCTTGTTCTTGAAGGCGGTGCCGCACAGCACCGGGCGGAACTCGCCGGAGATGGTGCCCTTCTTGATCGCGCGCTTGAGGGTGGCGACCGACACATCACCCTTGTCGAAATACTCCTCCATCGCCTCGTTGTCGGCGGCGAGCGCGGTGTCGAGCAGCAGCTGGCGCGCCTCGGCGGCACGCTCGGCGAGCTCGGCGGGGATCGCCTCGTCGTGGAAGCGCGCGCCGAGCTCGCCGCCTTCCCAGACGATCGCCTTCATCTCGACCAAATCGACCACGCCGATAAAGGTCTCCTCGATGCCGATCGGCAGCTGCAGCGGCAGTGCGACGATGTCGAGCTTCTCCTTGAGCGTATCGAAGGCGCGGTAGAAATCGGCGCCGGTGCGGTCGAGCTTGTTGATGAAGATGATCCGCGGCACCCGGTAGCGGTCGGCCAGCCGCCAGTTCGTCTCCGACTGCGGCTGCACGCCGGCCACGCCCTCGATGATGAACACCGCGCCGTCGAGCACGCGCAGCGACCGGTTCACCTCGATGTTGAAATCGATATGCCCCGGCGTGTCGATGATGTTGATGCGATGCTCTTTCCACTCGCAGGTGACCGCGGCCGAGGTGATGGTAATGCCGCGCTCACGCTCCTGGTCCATGTAGTCGGTCGTGGTGTTGCCCTCATGCACCTCGCCGATCTTATGCGACACGCCGGTATAGTACAGGATGCGCTCGGTGGTCGTGGTCTTGCCGGCATCGATATGCGCGGTAATTCCGATGTTCCGGATCTTCGACAGCTCGGAATGTGCAGACACGCGAACCTCCCTGGATGGGGCATCCAACTGGGTGAAAACGGCAAACGGGTGCGACCGGATCACGCAGATCCGTGCACCTCGAACCAGCCCGTCGATCAGGCGCCTGACATGCGTCAGATGCCGGCGCTTTGCAAGTCCGAAGCGGGACTCGCGCCGGCTCAGCCGGCCTGGGTTGCGGCCTTCTTGGCCTGGGCGCGCAGGATCCGCCGCTTGAGCGCCTGCGCCTCGAGCGGCAGATTGCGGTTCGGCGTGCCGATCAGGAACGCGTCCAGGCCGCCATTATGCTCGATGGTGCGGATGCCGTTGGTGGTCAGCCGCATGCGCACCGAGCCGCCGAGCACGTCGGAGAGCAGCGCGGTCTCCTGCAGGTTCGGCAGGTAGCGCCGGCGGGTCTTGTTGTTGGCGTGGCTGACATTGTTGCCGGTCAGCACGCCCTTGCCGGTGATCTGGCAGCGGCGGGACATGTCGATCATCCTCGATACGGCGATGCCGTGTGCGGCGCGGCTTATGGCCGCCCGCATCGGATCCGTCAAGCTCAGGCGCGTCCGGCCATGGGTCCGGGATCGCCCTGCGGATCGCCGTGCAGCTCACCCGCGCGCACGCTGTCGGCGGCGTTGGCCAGCATGCGCAGCATCGTCGCCTGGTCCATGGTCCGGGCCAGCACGCCGAGCGAGCCGCCCAGCAGCGCGGAGGCGATCGCCAGCGGCGGCAGCTCCTTGCCGATCATGTACTCGATCGCCTTGTCGACCACGGCGCCGGCATGGCTGAGCTCGGCCGGCACCGAGCCGTCCTGGCCGATCGTCGGCTCCGGCGTCGGCTCGGGCGTCGAGGACGGGCTCGTGTTCGGATCGAAGCTCATGCGGCGTATCCCCTCGTTCGACGTAGGCTGTCTCAGGCCGTCAGCGCCGGCACCGGCTGCCGTTCGGACGCGTCGTCGGCGTCCTGGCTTCCCGCTTCCTCGGCCTGCGCGAGCCACATATGGGCATACAGGCCGCCTTGCTCCAGCAGCGCGCGATGGTTGCCGCGCTCGGCGATGCGGCCGTCCGCAAGCACCAGGATCTCGTCGGCATCGATGATCGTCGAGAGCCGGTGCGCGATCACCAGGGTGGTGCGATCGGCCGCCACCGTGCGCAGCGCCGCCTGGATCTCCTGCTCGGTATGGGTGTCGAGCGCGCTGGTCGCCTCGTCGAGGATCAGGATGCGCGGGTTCTTCAGGATGGTGCGCGCGATCGCCACCCGCTGCTTCTCGCCGCCGGAAAGCTTCAGCCCGCGCTCGCCGACCCTGGTGTCGTAGCCGTCGGGCAGACGCAGCACGAACTCGTGCACCTGCGCGAGCCGGGCGGCCTGCTCGATCTCGGCCTGGCTCGCGCCGATGCGGCCGTAGGCGATGTTGTAGCGGATGGTGTCGTTGAACAGCACGGTGTCCTGCGGCACCACGCCGATGGCGGCACGCAGGCTGGCCTGGCCATACTCGCGCACGTCGCGGCCGTCGACGATCACGCTGCCGTCCCAGACGTCGTAGAAGCGGAACAGCAGCCGGCTGATCGTCGACTTGCCGGCGCCGGTGGGACCGACGATGGCGATGCGGCCGCCCGGCGGCAAGGTGAAGCTGACCCCGTGCAGGATCTCGCGATCGTCGCGATAGCCGAAATGCACGTCCTCGAAGCGCAGGCCGGCCGCCGGCGCCTCCTCGAGGCGGCCCGGCAGCGGCACCGCGCCCGGACGGTCGGAGACGTCCTGCGAGCGGCCGAGCAGCTTGAACATCTGCTCGAGATCGACCACCCCCTGGCGCAGCGAGGCATAGACGAAGCCGAGGAAGTTCAGCGGCTGGTAGAGCTGCATCAGGTAGGTGTTGACCAGCACGAACTTGCCCACGGTGAGCCGGCCGGCCGCGACCTCGGCCGCCGCCATCAGCATGACCACCGCCATGGCCACGGCGATGATCGCCGCCTGGCCCAGGTTGAGCAGGTTGAGCGAGACCTGGGTGCGCACCGCGGCGCGCTCGTAGCGCGACTGCGCCTCGTCGTAGCGCCGGGCCTCGTGGCCCTCGTTGCCGAAATACTTCACCGTCTCGTAGTTCAGCAGGCTGTCGAGCGCCTTGCTGCTGGCCTCGCTGTCGATGTCGTTCATCCGGCGGCGGATGCCGATGCGCCAGCCGGTGAAGCCGATGGTGAAGCCGACATAGACCACCACGGTGACGAAGGTCGCGAGCGCGAAGCGCCAGTCGAACAGGTGCCAGATCACCGCGGTGACCATCAGCGTCTCGATCAGCGTGGGGATGATGTTGAACACGCCGAGGCGCAGGATCAGCTCGATGGCGATGGTGCCGCGCTCGATCGCGCGGGTGACGCCGCCGGTCTGCCGGTCGAGATGGAAGCGCAGCGACAGCGCGTGCAGGTGCTGGAAGGTCTGCATCGCCACCACCCGGATCACCCGCTGCTTGACCGGCGCGAACACCGCGTCGCGCAGCTCGCCGAAGCCGCCCGAGGCGATGCGCAGCAGGCCGTAGGCGACGATCAGCCCGACCGGCACCGCCAGCACGTGCGAGGGATCGTGCCGGGCCAGACGGTCAACCGCGCGCGAGTAGACCAGCGGCACGTAGACCGTGGCCACCTTCGCTGCCACAAGCAGCAGCACGGCGCTGACCACCAGCAGGCGGCCGCGTCGGTCGCCGCGCGGCCAGAGATACGGCAGCAGTCCGCTGACCGTCGTCAGCGCCGAGTATCGCGGGCCCGGATCGCGCGAGGGGGAGGACGGTGATGCCGAGGACGCCATGTCTGCCGATGTGGCATGTGCCACCCGGATTGCAAATGCTTCCCCCTCCGTGACGAGCGATGCGGAGCGCCTCGGCCGTCACGTCGCGGCGTGCAATAACGCCGGCCTGCCGGGCGACCGGCTGGCGCTGCGCACCGGCGGCGTCGTGCTCGGCTGGGTGCCTCCTGCCCTGGCCTCGGCGCTGGACGAACAGGGTCTGCGGCGGTCGGCGGACGGCTTCGAGCTGCCCGATCCCGGCCTGCTGCAGCCGCTGTCCGAGCGGCTCGCCGAGACCGGTCGGTGCCGCCTGCGCGGCGAGCTGTTCGACATCATCGCCCGTCCCGGTGGCGCCAGCCTCGGCCGCCTCGATCGCGGCGCGCTGCCGAGCTTCGGACTGCTTGCGGCGGGGGTGCACCTGAACGGCCTGGTCGAGCGGCCGGACGGCACGCATCTCTGGGTCGGGCGTCGCGCCGCCGACAAGGCGCTGGATCCGGGCAAGCTCGACCATCTCGTCGCCGGCGGCATCCCGGCCGGCCACGACGTCGTCCGCACGCTGGCCAAGGAGGGCGACGAGGAGTGCAGCCTGCCGGCCGAATGGGTGGGGCGCGCGGTGCGCGTCGCCGAGATCACCTACAGCATGCAGCGTCCGGAGGGGCTGCGACGCGACGTGCTGTACTGCCACGACCTGGTGCTGCCGTCCGAATGGGTGCCGGTGCCCAAGGATGGCGAGGTGGCGGAGTTCCGGCTGCTGCCGCTCGGGGCGGTGTTCGAGACGGTGCGCGACACCGATGCGTTCAAGTTCAACGTCAACCTGGTGCTGATCGACCTGTTCCTGCGTCGCGGCCTGATCGATCCGGCGAGCCAGGCGGGGCAGCGCCTGCGCGCCGGGCTGCACGGGGTATTGTGAGGGCGGGCGGCCTGATGCTGCTGGCCTGGTTGTCGGGCTGCAGCGCCGGGCCGGCCTGCCTGCTGCCCGACCAGGACCGGCAGGTGCAGGTGACGCTGTATTTCGGCCTGACCCGGCCGGACGGCGGCATCGTCGACCCGGCGCAATGGCGCGACTTCGTGGCGACCGTGGTCACCCCGCGCTTCCCGGACGGGCTGACCGAGCTGGACGGCCACGGACAGTGGCGCGACCGGGTCAGCGGCCGGATCGGCGGCGAGCCCTCGCGCATGCTGCTGCTGACGGCGCCTCCCGCCGCCGACCTCGCGGCGCGGGTGCAGGCGATCCGCAGCGCCTACCGGCAGCGCTTCGCCCAGCAATCCGTCGGCGTCGAGACGCGGCCGGTGTGCGCCGGGTTCTGATGCTTCAAGGCCAGGGCGCTGCCCTGTAGGCGCGAAGTCGAGCAAGCCAAGGGGCATTGCCCCTTGAACCCCATCAAAGGCGAAGCCTTTGAAATCCTTGCTTCAAGGCTCGCCTGGGGGATCCATCTGCAAGAGATTTCCAAAGGCGAGCCTTTGGCGGGGCTTGGGGCGGCGCCCCAACCTTAACAATTACGGTTCCCTCGCGCCGCGTTTGTTCGCTATATGTTCTTGCGGACGGAGGCGGAATGGAAACGCTGGAGGCATTGCGCCTGCAGATCGACCGGATCGAGCGGCGCGGCACACCGAAGGCGGCCGCCCCGGCCCGGGCGCGCTTCGGCATCGATGCGATCGATCGCCTGCTGCCGCAGGGCGGCCTCGCCGGCGGCGCCCTGCATGAGGTGCTCGGGCGCGGTGCCGATTGCGAGCACGCGACGCTGCCCAGCCTGCTGGTCGGCAGCCTGCTCGCAGCCCAGCCGGGCCAGGTGCTGTGGGCGATGCGCGGCCGCGACCTGTTCGCGCCGGCGCTGTCGGCGGTCGGGCTGCCGCCGGACCGGCTGATCCTGGTCGAGGCCGGCAGCGCGGTGCTGGACGTGATGGAGGAGGCGCTGCGCCATCGCGGCTCGGGGAGCGGCCTGCTCGGCGTCGTCGGCGAGCTCGACGGACGGCTCGACCTGACCGCCTCGCGACGGCTGCAGCTCGCCGCCGAAGCCTCCGGCGCGATCGGCTTCGCCATCCGCCGCAGCCGGCAGTTCGACGACCCGCGGCTGACCGCGCCCAGTGCCGCCGCCAGCCGCTGGCGCGTCGGCGCGCTGCCGCGTCCGGACCCCCGCACGCGCCCGTCGCGGCCGCAGCCGACGCTCGGCCCGGCGCTGTGGCGG
>CAXUCM010000228.1:0-2436 GCA_964249315.1 uncultured Acetobacteraceae bacterium
ACAACGGCGATGTCTTCAATCTCCAAGCAGCCATGGACAACACGAGTTGGGATGGAACTGCCGGTAGCTTAGGCAACTACCTTGTAGCTGCAAGCGTGAACAACGGGAAAGACCTTCAGGTCATGCTTCATCCTAGTGGTAGCACCACCTCAACTATACTGGCGACCCTCCTAGGTGACGGGCAGTCATCAACTGCCTTCTATAACTTTGAGCAACACGCAGTTTAGTACCGCCTGGGTATTTTCAGATCATAAGGCAGCCTGAACCGTTTCCTGCGGTGCGGGCATCAGACGTGCGGCATGAGGTGGGTGAACAGCCTGCCGATGATGGCGCGGCGGATGGCGGGCAGGCTAGGCTGTGGCGGTCGCCCCGGTCTGCGGGTCCACATTTCCCCTGGCCTCGTCCGGCCTTGTCCGGCGAGGCGCAGATGCTGCAGACAGGCAAACGCGATCCACGTCATCAGCGCGTGCCGGTGAAGGCCTGTCTAGGACCGGCCTTCGAAATAACCAAGGCCGAGCTCGCCCTTGAACTGCTGGTGCGCCTGTTCGCACACTTGGCGTGCCTTGATGGCAGCCGTAAGGGCGCGCAGCAAGGTGCGGAGCGGCAGGTTGCTGAGGTAGAACCTGCGCTTGCCGGTCGAGCGCCACTCGCCGACCAGCCAGGCTTCCTTGCCGGGCAGATGACGGTTGTTCCACACCCCGCCATCGGCCAATCGGATGCGCAGTGCTGCGAACCGGGCCGCAAGCATCCCCTTGGTGCCCTCCCGCCACGTCACCCGCCGCCACAGTCGGGTCGCCAGCAAGTCCTCGACCGTTTGCGCCTCCTGATCCGGCACCAGCTTGCGGGCGCGCCCGCCACGCGGCACAAGTTGCACGTCGGACGCGTAGAACTTCTGGTTCCTTGGGATACCCACGGCCACTTTAGGCCGCGCTCATCCAGGCCATGGCGAAACGCGGCACTGGCGCCGTAGCCCGCATCCGCCAGCACCGTGCCGAACCGGGCACCTGCCGCCTGGACGCGATCCAGCTCGTCCATGTTAACGCCGACTGGATTCTCCTCGGAAGCGCCGAAGAAAAATTTGCACTTCTGCCGGTCGATCAAGTCATGTGGCTCGCATAGCTGTTTTTGGGCGGCCAACCGCGGCGGCACGGGTTTGGCGCCGGTGTTGGCGGTGTGATAATAGCCTTTGAGCGAACATGTTCGGGCATGAGTTTGGCATGCTGGCGTAGCCGGTAGCTGGATCCCTCGATCTGGACGACGACAGCGTGGTGCAGCAGGCGGTCGAGCAGCGCGGTGGCGACGACCGGGTCGCCGAAGACGTCACCCCACTCGGCAAAGCCGCGATTAGAGGTGAGGATCATGGCGCCGCGCTCGTATCGGGCGGCAACAAGCTGAAAGAACAAATTGCCTCCGCCGGGCACGACGGGCAGGTAGCCAATCTCATCGACAATCAGTAGCGCCGCTCTTACAAAGAACCGGATGTGCTCGTGCAAGCGGCCCTAACGCTCGGCGCGGGCGAGCTGGCCCAGCAAATCGGCCAGGGTGCAGAAGTAGACGCTGCGGCCCGCCTTCACCGCCTCGACGCCGAGCGCGGTGGCGAGATGGCTCTTGCCGGTCCCCGGCGGCCCCAGGAAGTGCACCACCTCGTGGCGGGCGACGAACCTGAACTGGCCAGGGTGAGGATCCGGTCACGGTCGAGCGACGGCTGAAAGGAGCAGTCGAAACCGGCCAGCGTCTTGATGGTGGCGAGGCGGCCCATGTGCAGCGCCGTCTTGATGCGGCTGTTCTCGCGCAGCGTCAACTCCTCGGAGAGCAGGATGTCGATCGCCTCCAGGGCGCTGATCTGGGCATGCTCCAGGCGGCGGACGATCTGGTCGAGGGCCTCCAGCGCCCGTGGCATCTTCAGCCCGACCAGGTCGTGGCGAATGCGGTCGAGCATGGAGGGCGTCAGCTCGGTGAGCGCGCTCACGCGCGGCTCTCCCGCGCCAGGCGGCCGCCGACGGCGTCGTAAAACTCTAAGGGCCGGGGCATGATCATGTCGCCGGTGCGACCGAACTGCGTGGGTCCGCTGCCTCTTTGCCTGCGCGTCTCGGCGCCGGTCGTCCGGTGGCCCGGCGCGATGCGCCGTTGCTGGCGGCCCTTCAGTATGGGATGGGCGGCGACCAGCGCCCCATCCTCGAAGATGCGGATCTCCTCGGCCAGCGTATGCACCTCCACCGTGCGGCCGCGTGTTGCGTCCGGAACGCTGTAGAAGTTGCCGCCGACGCTCACCATGCCCTCGCGCGAGATGCGACGCTCGAGCCGCAGCACCGCCCGGGAACGGCGCCAGCGGCAATGGACGCAGGTGCAGCTTTTCTTCGGCGAAGGCCTCGTTGACGATCCGGCGCGTAGTTGCATGCACCCGCGGATTGGCCACCGTATCACGCCAACACCGCA
>CAXUCM010000228.1:2446-6197 GCA_964249315.1 uncultured Acetobacteraceae bacterium
CTGATTGAGATTGGCCAGATTGCGGAAGCTGCGGGCGAGGAAGAAGTCCTCGCGAGTGTAGCGGAACGGTCGTTCCACTTTGCCTTTCGTCTTCGCCCGGCAAGGCTGACAGGCTTTCGGATAGAAGCCGTAGCGGCGCGCAAGATCAATGAGCGCCCGGTTGTAGACGATGCCGTCCCGCTCGCCCTCGCCGGTTACGGCGGTTCTCATGCGGTCGAAGAGGATTTCGCGCGCCGCACCACCGAACGCCTCAAAGGCGCCGACGTGGCAGCGGAGCACGGTCGCGAGATCCTGGTGCATCACGAACCTGGCCCACACCAGACGGCTGTAGCCGAGCACCATGGAGAACAGCCAGACGATCCGCGGCACCGTGGGCTCGTCGGTGAACACGACGTTGAACTGTGCGAAGTCCACCTGGCCCTGCCCGCCAGGCGCGGTCTCGAAGCGGACCTCGAACCTGAGGTCGACCCTCGGTCGCACGTCGCGCAGGAAGTCGGTGACGGCCGTGTAGCCGCCCTCGTAGCCCAGCTCCTTGAGCTCCTGGAACAGCCTCGAGCCGGTCAGCCCGGGATAGGTCTGCACCCGCTCGCGAAGGTAGCCGGTGAACGGATCCAGAAGCGTCGGCCTCGGTTGCCGTGGCCCCGTAGCTCGGCGGCTCCAACCCCCGCTCGATGTACCGGCGGACCGTCTTGCGATCGAACCTGCTCCGCCGGGAGATCTCGGTCACCGTGAGCCCCTGCCGATGCAGATCCGGGATCATCATCACGCCCTCCAGCCTGACCACCGTCGTGCCCCTCCCACCGATCTGAAGAGCATCCGCACATCGTGGCCGTCGGACTTCCGGACTTCGCCTCGTGAGCCCGGCGAGCATGGCCAAGTGGAGAAAATTCAAACGGCGCTTCTGGGGAGTTTCACTCCGGTATCAACACGCAATCCCTTGGAATACGCAGCCATCTCCGTATCGCCGAGGTGGCGCGGCAGGTAGAGGCACACCATCGTGCCCTGTCCGGGTTCACTGTAGATGTGCGCCTGTCCGCCGCTCTGTTGAGCGAAGCCATAGATCATGCTCAGACCCACGCCGGTGCCCAGGCCTAGCGGCTTGGTGGTGAAGAACGGGCCGAACGCCTTGGCGATCACCTCGGGCGTCATGCCCGTCCCGGTGTTGCTGATGCACAGCGAGATGTAGTGGCCGGGCTGCAGGTCGCGCTCCTGCGAGGTGCGCTGGTCGAGCCAGCGGTTCGCTATCTTGATCGTCAGCCGCCCACCCTCGGGCGTGGCGTCGCGAGCGTTGATGCACAGGTTGAGCAGTGCGTTCTCCAGCTGGGCGGATCCACCAGCGTCGGCCACAGCCCTGCGGCACCCACGACCTCGATCACGACGGAAGGGCCAACGGTGCGACGGATCAGCTCTTCCATGCGGCCGACCAGCCGGTTCACGTCCGTCGGCTTGGGGTCAAGCGTTTGCCGGCGCGAAAAGGCGAGGAGCCGGTGCGTGAGCGCCGCGGCCCGCTTGGCGGCGCCCTGGACGATGTTCACGTAGCGGTCCAGGTCCATCAGGCGCCTGCGCGATCCGGGTGCCCAGCAGCTCCAGGCTCCCAGCGATGCCGGTCAGCAAGTTGTTGAAGTCGTGCGCCAGCCCGCCGGTAGGCTGACCCATCGCCTCCATCTTCTGCAACTGGCGGAGCTGCTCCTCAAGTTGGCGCTGCTTCGTCATCTCGATCCCGATACCGAGCCGCCGTGTCGGCCGGCCCACTTCATCGACGTGTGTATAACCGCGCGACAGCAGCCAGCGTGTCCTGCCGTCGGGATGCTGGATGCGGTATTGCAGCTCGAAGTCTCCGCCTCGTTCCAGCTCGTTCGCGAATGAGGCCATGAGCTGAGGCAGGTCGTCTGGATGAACGTGGGCCAGAAAGTCTTGTTGGCTAATGCCGACCGCCCCTTGTCGGTCATCGACGCCGTAGAGGTCGGCGATGGTTGCGCTGCAGAAGTAGCGACCGCCTGCCACGTCGTAGTTCCAGGCGCCGACGCCGCCAACCGAGGTCAGTGCCAGGCGCGTGAAGTCCTGAGCCTCGCATAGCTCTCGCGTGCGTTCCTCGACGCGCTGTTCGAGCGTCTCGGTCAGAGCACGCCGCGCAGCGGCGGCCCGATCGCGTTCGGCTTCCACGGCACGCCGGTCCTACACGTCGATCAGCACGACGGGGAAGCTCAGCGGCGTGCCGTCCGGTGAGTGGTCACGCGGCCGTTCGCCTCGATCCAATAGTATCGCCCGTCGGCGCGCCGCACCCGATACTGGTGGACGTAGGCGCCGCCGCGATCGATCGCCTTCTCGATCGCCGCGGCCAGCCCGGCCTTGTCGTCGGGGTAGACGGTCGCGACCACCTGTTCGCTCTCGGCGGCTCCGGACCACAGCAGAAAGTCTGCGGAGTGCCAGCCGCCGACATTGCTGATGAAACGCCCGGGTCGCTTGCTCGCTTGGCCTCGATCGCAGATACGAGGGTGGCATTGATGGCGGCTGAGCCGGCCACGCGGGAGCTGACGATCGGCGTCAGGAAAAAGCCGCCAACAACGAGCTGGCCATCGGTAAGCAGCGCGTCCTGCGGATCGGCTTGGTTCTTTAGCAAGCCAAGTTGGCGTGTCTGGCGGTAATCTAAGTGCTCCTCGCAAATCCGTTTGGCAGATCCGATCGTAAATGTCGGCGGACGCTGCTTCTCGGACCGGGTGAAGGGCAGGTGTCCGCTTCTGCAGAGCACTCGCCCGCCCGCTTCCCCCGACAGGCGACGACAGCCGCGGTCAGTTCGACCCGCTCTATGCCACCTTCTCGAGCCGGATGACGACGCGCCGGTTGCGGGCCTGATTGACCGGTATCGGTGTGTCGGTGGCGTCCCGGGTTAGCGCCAACGGGAAGGTATCGGCATAGCCCCGCGCGGCGCCGGGAGGCCGGAATCCCCGCGTCCAGAAGGAAACGCGCGGCTGCCGCGGCACGAGTGGTGGAGAGCTCCCAATTTGACGGAAACTGCAAGCTTCGAATCGGCGTGTCATCGGTATGGGCCTTCCACCACGATCTTGTAATCCGCCAAATGAGGTGAGCTGACCGTGGCGGCCACGTTCCGGAGCAGCTCGGCGTCGGACGCGTTCAGCGTGGCTGAACCCGGACCGAAGAACGCGGCATTGCTAGTTTAAGCCGTGTAGATGCGCGGGCCATTAGTCTCGGTCGGCGTCGACGGGGTGGACAGCGAGTGAGCTTCGGGGATCGTGGGTTTGCTAGCGGTGGACCAGGGCTAAGGGCCGCAACGTCGCCATCATGCGATGGGAGCTCCGAACTCACTGATCCGTCAAAGCAAGGGGCGACCAGCGGCAAGACCGACGAAGCGACCGCTTGCGGCGCGGTAGACACAAACCCGGCCGAGGGCTTCTGGCCCGAGCTGCCAACATTCTCCGCCGGAGCCTGGTCTGTCGTCGGCTCGTCCTGATCGGTATCAGGCAACAGTAGCACATGGCTCGGCATCGGATGGACATGTACATCTGATCGATAGTTCGGTATTATGGCGCACTCGCCACCATACGATAGCGGCGCTGAGCGCTCGACCCTTCTACCATATATAGATGGAACTCGAACACGTAGTCACTGGCTTGCTGCGTAAGCGCCGATCCATCGCGGACGATCTAGACGCCGCTCAGAACCAAGTCTGCCAGCTCATCTAGAGGGTGTTATGCACCTCCATCAACTCTGCGGCTTGTTTGAGCATGTATCC
>CAXUCM010000229.1:0-6174 GCA_964249315.1 uncultured Acetobacteraceae bacterium
ATCGACGCTGAAGCCAGACGAGCCCAACGACAGCTCCAGGATGATGTCGCTGCGCCCCCGCACCAGATCTACGATTTGGCGGAACGCATCCACGTCCTGGGTCGGGCGACCATCGTCTTGGCGCGCATGCACATGCGCGATTGCGGCCCCGGCTTCGGCCGCGCGCACGATCTCGTCGGCGATCTGCCGCGGCGTGAAGGGCACGGCCGGGTTGTCGGTCTTGCGCGCATGCGAGCCGTTAATGGCGACCGAAATGATAAGCGGGCGATCGGTCGTCACGCGTGCGTCTCCAAAGGCTGCGCCAGTTCGGGGTGGGTGGTCAGCCACTTCTGCAAGAAGCCTTTCCGACCGCCATCCAGCAGGATCTGGCGCAAACCCTCCGGCACCGGAGGGTAGACATAAGATTTTCCTGTGCTGAGATTGACGACATCGCCGGCGGCCATATCGATCTCGACTTCATCTCCCGTGCTGATCACCGAGGTGATGCCATCGCACTTACCCATGATCGGCACGCCGAGGTTCACCGCGCCCGCGATTACGCGCTCGAACGTCGACTCGCACAGGATGCGGACACCGAGCGCGGCCAAGGCGATGTAAGCCGTCGTGTGTGCCTTACCTGTGCCGAACTTGCGACCTGCCACGACGAAGTCGCCCGGTTCCACCCGACCGACGAAGTCCGGATCGATGCCCTTGAAAAGGCATGGTATCAGGATTGCTGGATCGGTCTGCCGTTCGATGATGTGCTTCCACTCCATCATCCCGTTGTCGTGGACGATGTTGTGACCGTAGACGTGGGCACGCCCACGCGTCTTCCAGTCGCCTTGCATGATCGCCTCCCGCTCCGTCCCGAAGTCTCTAAGCCAGAAGTTCGCGCGGGTCCGTGATCCGCCCTGTGACCGCCGCGGCCGCCACACTCAGCGGGCTGCCGAGGAAGTACTCCGCCTCGGCTGAGCCCATGCGACCTTTGGTGTTGGTAGCCGCGGTGGAGATCGAGACCTCGCCTGGGCCTACCGGCGCCATCACGCCGCCGGCGCACGGTCCGCAACCGGCGGGTAGTACGATCGCCCCCGCGTCCATGAAGATTTGTGCCAACCCGTCCTTCATCATGCGCGCCGCCATCGTGACGGTGCCCGGGACGACGAACATCCGCACGCCCGAAGCAACCGCCTGCCCCTTCATGACCTCGGCGGCCGCAGCGAAGTCCTCGTACTGACTCGACCCACATGCCCCAATATAGGCGTGGTCGATTGTCCGGCCGGCAGCCACCGAGATGTCGGCTGCGTTGCTCGGCGCTCCAGGCAGCGCGAGCGTCGGTCGGGCCTCGGCGAGGTTCAGGGTGATCCGCCCCCGCAAGGATGCATCCGGATCAGTCACCAGGTGCTGCAGTTCGGGAGCCGGGCGCCCATCGTAATGCTTGGGTGGGAACAGCACATGCGCCGCGGCGATCTCGGTGAGCGTGTTGATCAGACCGATGCGACTCGCGACTGCCATTCGGTCGACGGTCGCGCCGCGGAATTCTACCACGGCGGCCTCAGCGTTGAAGCCGTGCCGCTCTGACATCAGATCGCTCGAGAGCTGGAAGCAAACGTCGCGCGGATGCACACCGGTGGGAAAGTCACCGGTCACATCGACCAGGATGGTTTCCGGCACGGCTGTCCACTTCGTTCCAGTAGCCAGGATCACGGTGACATCGGTCACGGCAGCCATGGCATAGGCACCGATCGCGCCGAAATTGCTGCAGTGCGAATCGTAGGCAGCCAGAAACATGCCCGGCTGTACGAGCCCCATCTCCATCGGGAAGACGTGCCCGTGGCCACCCTGCCCCGCATCGAAGAACCGGCCGCCCTGCCAGGCCTTCATGATGCGCCGGTTGGCAATGCCCCGTGCCAAAGCCCGCGGCGTGGTGTACAGCACCTCATGGTCCGTTACGGCAACGAGCCGCTCCGGGTTGACGATCCGGCGGTAGCCGAGATCCGTCAGCTCCTTGTAGGCCGCCTCAAGATAGCTGTCGTGAATGATGACCAGACTAGAATCCGGGTAGACAATGTCCCCTGCCCTCGCGGCTTCCTTGCCGCAGGCATGTGCAAACATCTTTTCGGCAAATGTCATGGACTTCAATGCGCGGTCTAACTGCATTGCCTGTGTCTCCCTTCCTGTTCTGGTGAGGTCAGGTTGACGATCTGCTTAGGAATGAGTTGCGACGAGCCCACATTGATCTTGGTCAAAGAACATCGTGGTCCCTCACTCAAGTGCATCATCCCGTTAATCATCATCGCTTCTCGACTCAGCCAATCGATTTTGTGCCGCCATCTGACGGCTCTCGACGAATTAATCAGGCAGTATGTTTGACATCTTTCCCGATGCGGGATTGCGCGGCGGCTTCGGCCTCGACACCGACGGAGGCGGCATGTCGTGCCAGCGTCTCGCTCGCGGCCGCGGCACGTTCGGGATCGCGCGCCCGGAGCGCTTCGACGAGCCGACGCATCTCGAAAACGCTCTCGGCCGGTCGGCCGGGTTTCCCGAGCGACGCGCCCCAGAGATAGCTGGTCATGGCAATGAACTGGAGCAGGTACTTGCCGATAATCAGGCTGCCGCATTCTTCAGTGAGAATGTCGTAGTACAGTTGTTTCGCCCTCACGATCTCCCCGATGTTCGAGCTTGCGAGCGCGACCTCGACCCGATCGACGGCGCACTCGAGACGAAGAACGGCTTCTTCGTTTGCGTGCATGGCAAAATAGCGGGCGCACATGCCTTCGATCGGGACCCGCAGATCCCGGATCTGGCGGACCTCGTCGAGCGTGTGCTTCTTGACGACCGGACCCACGTTGGAAACGATCTCGATCAGGCCTTCTGCCTCGATCTGCCGCATCGCCTCGCGTAGCGACGGCCGGCTGATCTTGAGCGATTTCGCCAGACGCGCCTCGATCAGACGATCGCCTGGTTTGAGTTGGCCGGAGATGATGGCCTCACGCAAACGCCGGACCACCGCGCCGCGCAAAGGAGCCGGAAACTGACAAATCGCGGCGAGCTCGGGTACGGTATCCATGGACGTTGCCTTCTTGATTGTCTGACAGTCTGGCAGACAGGCGGGAGCGCTGCAAGCAGAAAGGAGGGCTGGCAGGGCTGTCGCATTCGAGCCGGGAAGGTGTGATCTGTCCCAGGAAGCCGCCTGGCCGCGAGCCGCGTTTGGGCCGTTCAGCAGGATGGCCAGCTTGAGTGACGGCGTATCGACGGCCCTCGAACGTCACCTATACAAGGCCGTGGCGCTGCCCTGGACCCGCTCACGGCTTGGCCTTGAGGATCCGTTTGTCCTAGACTTGTTCAAGTCCAGTGGACCTCATGCGATGTCTCTGTCGGCTCCTTCGAGCGGCGATCGGACGGCGGTTCCGGCCTGGAGCCCGATGGACGCGGCATGTCGAGAGAAGGTCTCGCTCGCGGCGGCGGCACGCTCGGGGTCGCGTGCGCGGATCGCCTCGATCAGGCGGCGCACCTCAAACACGCTCTCGGCCGCCCGGCCAGGCTTGCTGAGGGACGAACCCCAGGAAAAGCTCGTCATGGCAATGAACTGCAGGAGATACTTGCCGATGATCGTGCTGCCGCAGTCCTCGATCAGCACCTTGTAGTAAAGCTGCTTGGCGCGCACGATGGCGATTGGGTCGGCTCTGGCAAGTGCGAGCTCGATCTGATCGACGGCGCTCTCCATCCGGGCGATCGCCCCTCGCTCGCGTGCAAGGCGAAATAGCGCGCGCACAAGCTTTCGATCGGAACCCGCAGGTCGCGGATCTGCCGCATCGCCTCGCGAAGCGAGGGCCGGCTGATCTTCAACGTTTTGGCAAGACGCGCCTCGACCAGGCGGTCGCGCGGCTTGAACTGGCCGGAGATGATTGCCTCACGCAACCGCGCCACGACAGCCGCCCGCAGCGGCGCCGGGAACGGGCGAATGACGCCAAGATGATTTGGATCGTCCGTGCGCTCCCCCGATTGTGTCGCGCCCTGGCAGGACGGAGGGAGTTGCACGGGCGGGATACGTCCCGCCATCCGCTCGGACAGGCTGGCCGCGGACTGTGCCAGCGCGGCGTATGCCGTCGCCTCGAGCGCTCCGTGGCATGTCCAGGCAAAGGCGCCGATCGGCAGCTTGCGCCCGTCCAGCACCGCGACAGCAAGGCTACGGCCCCCCAGCGGCATAGCCGCGCGCCGCTGCCGTGGCGACAGCCTGCCTTGTCGCGCGGGACGCCGCGGCGAGCGGCTGTCTGCGCGTGTCCGGCGGCAGGCGGGCCAACACCGCCCAACCCGGCATATCGTCGGCAAGGCCCATGACGGTCCTGGGATGGATCGTGCGGGCACCCTCGGCGCCACTCGGCGCCTCGCTCACGTAGACCATCCGATGTCGTGCCGGGTCGTAGATCACGAACCAGCAGGTTTGGCCGAGACGTGCGGTCACGGCCTGCGCCGCCTTGCACCCGAGGTCGTGCCGCTTGGATCGGGAGGTCACGGAGTCGGCCCAGCGCTGCAGCTCGACACCGACGAAATATTTCTGGCTTTCGGAGTTCCAGTCCACCAGCCCCTCCGCCCGAAGGATTTGCAGCAGCCGATGCGTCGAGGACACCGGCTGGTCGACAACCGTTGCGAGTTCCTTGACGCCCCATCGGTCCTGATGATCCACGAAGGCGCGCAGCACGAGCAGCGCCTTGCTGATCGAGCTCCACTGGCCGGGGCTGGGCGGTCGGGACATGCGCGGCATCAGGCGTCCTTCGGCAAACAAGGTCGATGCCATTGATACAGGTCCAGGCAGGCGTGCAGCGATCTTTGGTCAAAAGCGCCTGGAGCCGGCACAGGCTTCCGGCAACGCGTCGGCTTTCACCGCGCGACATCCGACACCATTGACTGTCGCCGTCATCCCGACCTATGGAACGCTGAGTTCGGCTCCATCTACGGGAGAATGGCGATGAAAACCGGTTCCGACCCGACTGTCGCCGACGCGGGCGTTTTCGATGAGTGGCCAGGTCATACGGGGAATTGGAACCGCTGGCCGAACGATCTGGGAACCCTGAACCTTGTAACGCCCGCTGTGGTGATGCGCGGTATCAGCTCGGCCCGGTCCGGCGAGGTCATCCCATGCTCCCGGAAGATTGCCCGGACCGACTCTATAAAGCCTCGCATCCTGTTCGAACAAAAGATGGATCCCATTCTCGAGAAGAAAGGGACAGCGTCAGGAGGCGTGCAGATCACCGGAGAACAACTGACATTCCGCGTCCACAACCTCGTGAATACGCACCTCGACGCGTTTTCGCATGTTGCCTACAAGGGCTTCTTGTTTAACGGACGTTCTCACTCGGATGTCTGTACAGTGGAAGAGGGTGCGAAGGCCCAGGACGTTACCAGCGCATTGGGCGTGGTCACCAGGGGGTTGTTGCTGGATGTCGCCCGACAGCGCGGCGTCGCACACCTGCAGCCCGGAGAGCTGGTACGACCGGAGGACCTGGTTCACTTCGTCGACAGCGTAGAGCCTGGCGACGCCGTCCTGATCAGGACCGGGGCTACGCTGACCGGGGGCCGTCATTCCGCCGAAGACGAGCGGGGCATCTGGACCGGCATTCACTCCGACTGCATCGAAATGCTCGGTGAGAGGGGCATTGCCGTCATCGGCGCCGACGCGACAGAGGCGGGTCCGAGCGCCATGCCGGAGCACTGCCAATATCCTTTTCATGTCATGTGTATGGTAGTCTATGGTATTCACATTATCCACAGTATGGATCTTGAGCTGCTTGCGTCAAAGTGCTTCGAGAAAAAGCGTAACGACTTTCTGTTCATGGTCGGTGCGCTGAACGTGCCTGGCGCCACCGGATCACCGGTGACCCCGGTAGCAGTGATGTAGGAGCCACCGGCGGCTGGGCGATCAGCCTTCGAGTGGGCGTAGTCCGGACTGTGAGACGTACGGTCGCATCCATCTCGCGCCAAATGATCTTGATCGCAGCCGCCATGCCAATCGCCGCCGGACGGAACGTAGGGCAAGGCGAATTACATCAGTATTCTAAGGTAATTCTCCATCAGTCAGAGGCTCAGCCGGCTGTATTATCCGATTGGATGATGAGACTCGCCAAACAGCGAGCGAGAGCGGATTCCGTGAGCCGAGGCGAACGGCAAACGTTCTATACCCGTCCTGGCGTCCGGATC
>CAXUCM010000230.1:0-6170 GCA_964249315.1 uncultured Acetobacteraceae bacterium
CGAGGAAGCCGAAGCCGCCGCGCTGGCGCTCCAGATGGGTCCAGGACCGCACCAGCCGGCTACGCTGATAGTCGAGATGGGCGAGCTCGACCTGCAGCGTGCCCTCGCGGGTGGCGGCGCGCTCGCCGAAGATGTCCAGGATCAAGCCGGTCCGATCGATCACCTTGCAGTCGAGCGCGCGTTCCAGGTTGCGTTGCTGCACCGGGCTGAGCCGGGCATCGACGATGGTGACGGTGACCTGGTCGGCCTGCAGCGCATCGTGCAGCGCCGCCACCTGGCCGCTGCCGAGCAGCGTCGCCGGCCTGCGGCTGCGCAGCGGCAGCACGGCACTTCGCACCACCACCAGCCCGATCGAGGCGGCGAGACCCACGGCCTCTTCGAGCCGTGCCGTTGCCGCGCGACCGTCATCGTGCCGCTCCGGCCGTTCCCACGGCAGGATGACGGCGGCACGCGTCGGCGCGGCGCCGGTTTCAGAGAGCGCCACCGGCCGGTGCAACCTCCTTGCCCAGGCTCATGCTCGCACCCGTCCCGGGTTCGACCTTGTTCTGGTCGAACAGGGCGATCGGCGCCGACGGCATCACCGTGCTGATCGCGTGCTTGTAGACGAGCTGCGTATGACCGTCGCGTCGCAGCAGCACCGAGAAATTGTCGAACCAGGTGATGATGCCCTGCAGCTTGACGCCATTGACCAGGAAGATGGTAACCGGCGTCTTCGAACGTCGAACATGGTTCAGGAACACGTCCTGAACGTTCTGAGATGGGTCTTTTGCCACGAACAGACCTTTGTCTTTTTGTTGTTAGCGGAAGCAGGAGACAACGTAGCAGCGGGGCCATCCCACCGCAAAACCGACCGAGGCTTGAAGTTGGGGCTCCGCCATCGATCCGCTTCGCGGCTCGATCCCGCCAAAGGCACGCCTTTGAAAACCCTGAATGGATTCTCAAGGCTGAGCCTTGAGCGGGTCCAGGGCAGAGCCCTGACCTTGACGGGTCAAGTGCTCAGCACTGGATCATGGCGCGGACACGCTCCATCAGCAGCTCCAGGGTGAACGGCTTGCCGATGACCTCCATGGTCGCGCTCGAGGAGGTCGCCTCCGGGATGCTGCTCTCGGCGTAGCCGGTGATGAACAGCACCTTCAGGTCGGGGCGCTGCGCGCGGGCGAGTTCGACCATCTGCACGCCGTCCATCCCGCCCGGCAGTCCGATGTCGGTGATCAGCAGATCGATGACGCGCTCGCTCTGCAGCACGCGCAGCCCGCCGGCGCCGTCGACCGCCTCGATGGTGTCGCAGTCGAGCTCGCCGAGCGCCTCGCCGACCAGCATGCGCACCATCGGCTCGTCCTCGACCAGCAGCACGGCGGGGGCGGCACGCGCGGTCGACGTCGCCACCGCGTTCGCCTGGGTGCTGCGCGGCAGGTAGATCGTCACCCGCGCGCCGCGTCCGGGCGCGCTGACGATGCGCGCGTGGCCGCCCGACTGCCGCGCGAAGCCGTAGACCATCGACAGGCCGAGGCCGGTGCCGCGGCCGATCGGCTTGGTGGTGAAGAACGGATCGAACGCGCGTGCCGCGGTCTCCGTCGACATGCCGATCCCGGTATCGGAGACCGAGATCGCCACGTACTCCCTGGCCGGGAGTTCGCCGCCCAGCTCGTCATCCTCGAGCACCGCGTTGGCGGTCTCGATCATCAGCCGGCCGCCGTTCGGCATCGCGTCGCGGGCATTGTTGACCAGGTTGAGCACGGCGATCTCGAGCTGACGCGGATCGCAGAAGATGGTCCACAGGCCGCGATGGCGGACGATCTGCAGCACTGCGACCGGGGCCGCGGCGCGACGGATCAACGGGTCCATCTCGTCGATCAGCCCGTCCGCCAGCACCGGCTTCGGCTCGAGCGTCTGCCGGCGCGAGAAGGAGAGCAGCCGGTGCGTCACCGAAGCGGCTCGTTCCGCGGACTCGGCGGCGGCATCCATGTACTTGCCGAGATCGTCGAGACGTCCCTGCCCCACCCGGTTGCGCATCATCTCCAGGCTGCCGATGACGCCGGTGAGCAGATTGTTGAAGTCGTGCGCGATGCCGCCGGTGAGCTGGCCGACCGCCTCCATCTTCTGCGACTGGCGAAGCTGCTCCTCGATGCGCTGGACCCGCAGCGCCGCCTCCTTCTCGTCGGTGACGTCGCGCGCGGTGGCATAGATCAGCCCGTCCGCGCTGACCAGGTTCCACGACAGCCAGCGATAGGCGCCGCTGCTGGCACGATAGCGGCTCTCGTAGGCGGCGCTGTCGCCGTCGCGCGACAGCGACTGCCGGATCGCGAGCGAGCGCGCCCGGTCGTCCGGGTGGATCAGCGCGATCGTATCGTCACCGAGCAGGCTCTCCGCCGGCCAGCCCAGCGCCGCCGACCAGGCCGGATTGACGCTGCGCAGCCGCCATTGCTGGTCGCGCACGCAGAGCAGCTCGCGCGACAGCCGCCAGACCCGCTCGCTCTCCTGCTGCGCCACGGCAAGGCTCTGCTCCAGGGTCAGCCTGGAGCGGCTCAGCGCCCGCTCCTCCTCCTTGCGTCCGGTGATGTCGATGCCGATCACGTAGCAGCCGTCGAAGGCGCCGTCTGCAGCGCGGCGCGGGATGTATTCCAGGTCGAGATCGCGCAGCAGGCCGTCGCGACCGCGCGCATGGGTATCGAAGCGGATCCGCTCGCCGCCGAGGGCGCGTTCGAGCAGCGGGCGCTGTCCCTGCTCGATCGCGGCGCCGAACAGCGACCGCACCGATGCCCCCGCCTCGCCGAAGCAGCGTCGATAGGCGCGGTTGGCGAAGCGGAAGCTGAGATCCGGTGCGACATGGACGATCAGGATCGGCAGGCTTTCGGCGACGTGGCGGATGGTCTGCTGGTTCTGCGCCAGCTCGAGCTCTGCCCGTCGGCGCCCGTCGATATCGATCAGCACCCCGGTCGAGTGGTCGACGACGCCGTCGCGCCACTCGGTATGCGCCCGTGCCTCCACCCAGCGCCAGGCCGCGGCACCGGACTGCACGGGTGTTGCACGCAGCCGGAACTTCGCCACCGGCTCCCCGCCTCGCGCCCGCGCCTCGCGCCCAAATGCGCGCAGCGCCGCCTGATCGTCCGGATGCACGCAGCGCAGGAAGTCCGCCGGCACTGCCACCTGCAGACGATCGGCCGGAAGTCCGAACGCGTCCGCGAGCTCCTCGTCGAGCCAGTAATCGCCGGTCTGCTCGCCGGTTCGCCGCCACGTGCCGATCCCGATCACCGAACCCGCCTTCAATGCCAGCGCGTTGCGGCGCGCTGCCCGGTCCAGGTCGGTGATGTCGCGCCCGAGCGCCAGCAGCCGGCCGGCATCGGTCGCGGCCGGCATCGGGGTGATCACCACGTCCCAGCATCGCCGCACCGACGTCAGATCCCCCACGCAGGTGCGGAACCGCCCGACGCCGCCCGAGCGGGCTGCCGCGACAGCCGCGGCGGCAACGACACGGTCCGGCTGCGACCAGCCGTCCAGCCAGGACGAACCGATGCTCGCCGGCGCGTCCGGCTGGCCCTGCAGCCGCAGCCCGACCAGGTTGATCCAGAGCACCCGATCGTCGGCGTCGAGCAACTCCAGCCGATCGGCGAAGATATCGGGCAGCGGCGGCGTCGATCCTGCCAGCCGCCGGACGGCGGCGGCGAGGATGCCGCCCAGCAGCTGGCCGAGCAGGACGTCGTCCTCGTCGAAACCGTGCGGGCGGGAACAGCCGAGCTGCAGCACGCCGGCGCCGAGAGCATCCGCCTGGAACGGCACCAGCAGCAGGGAACCGTCGGCGGTCGCCGTTCCGTCCCAGCCCTGCGTGCGGGTATCGGGCAGATGCAACGGCTCGCCGGCATCCAGACAGGCGGCATGAAGCGAACCGGCCAGCGGCACGCGGACGGTCTCCGCAGGCGTCGCATTGCCGGCCCGGATCACCAAGGCATCGCCGTCGCGCAGCGCGATCGTGATCCGTTCGGCGGCGGGAAGGCAGGCGGCGGCGCCCTCGACAAGGCATCGCAGGGCGTCCTGCAAGGGGTCCGGGTACAGGGCGTCCGGGCGACTTGCCAGACGGTTGAAGGCATCCTGTGTTGCCAGCAGCGCGAGATGACGACTGGCCGGGGTCGACATGACCTAGGTCAACTCAGGCTGCCGGATCGCGCCGGCAGGCCGGCTCGTGGTCATGCATCGCCAAGATCGATCACCCCGTTGCCCGAGCGACCTTACGTTGGCCCTAACGAATCGTCAATAAATCGTCAACACACGCAAGATCAGCCGCGTGCGCGAAGCAGCCGCGCCTTGTCGCGCTGCCAGTCGCGCTCGGCGACGGCGTGCCGCTTGTCCGATTTCCTGCGTCCCTCGCCGACTGCCAGCGTCACCTTGGCGACGCCGCGATCGTTGAAGTGGATGTCGAGCGGCACCAGCGTCTGGCCGTCCCGCGCCACGGCGCCGAGCATCTTGTCGACCTGCTTGTGGTGCAGCAGCAGCTTGCGCGGCGCGCGCGGCTCGAAGCGGGACAGCACGCCGGCCTGGTATTCCGGGATGTAGCAGTTGAACAGCCACAGCTCGCCGTCGCGCTCGCCGGCATAGGCCTCGGTCAGCGTGGCGCGCCCGAGCCGCAGGCTCTTCACCTCCGGCCCCTTGAGCACGATGCCGGCCTCGACGGTCTCCTTGATGGTGTAGTCGTAGCGGGCCTTGCGGTTCTGCGCCGCCAGCCCGTGCGTGATCATCCCGCTGCGACGCTTCTCAGCCATCCCGCTCGAGCCCCTCGACGGCGGCGCGCACCAGCGCGCGCGACGCCTCGCAGAGGGGCGCCAGCGGCAGCCTGCAGGTCTCGCCGGCCAGGCGGAGCAGGCTCGCCGCATACTTCACCGGCACCGGATTGCTCTCCACGAACAGCGCCTCGTGCAGCCGCAGCAGCCGGTCCTGGATCGCCATCGCCCGGCGGAGCTCGCCCGCCTGCCAGCTCCGATGCATCTGAGCGCACAGCCGCGGTGCGACGTTGGCGGTGACGCTGATGCAGCCGACGCCGCCGGCGGCGAGGAAGGCCAGCGCGGTGCCGTCCTCGCCGGACAGCTGCACGAAGTCCGGGCCGATCTCGGCGCGGATCTGCAACGGACGCAGCAGGTTCGCGGTCGCATCCTTCACGCCGATGACGTTCGGATGGCGCGCCAGGCGCGCCATCGTGGCGATGCCCATGTCGATCACGCAGCGTCCGGGGATGTTGTAGATCACCAGCGGCAGGTCGACCGCATCGGCGATCGCCATGTAGTGCCGGTAGAGCCCCTCCTGGGTCGGCTTGTTGTAGTACGGCGTCACCACGAGGGCGGCGTCGGCACCGGCCGATCTGGCGTGGCGCGTGGTCTCGATCGCCTCGGCCGTGCTGTTCGAGCCGGTCCCGGCGAGGATCCGCACCCGTCCTGCCGCCGCCTGCACCACCAGATCGATCACCCGGCGATGCTCGTCATGGCTCAAGGTGGGGCTCTCGCCGGTGGTGCCGGTCGGCACCAGCGCGTCGGTGCCCTGCTCGATCTGCCAGTCCACCAGCCGTCGCAGGGTCGGCGCGTCGAGCGCTCCGTCGTCGAGCATGGGCGTGATCAGCGCGGTGATCGACCCGTGGAACATGGCGGACTCCAGGCGGCGGCCCCGGGCGGCGAGGCGGATCGCGACACTAGAGCAATCCAGACCGCGTTGAAATTGGACATCGTGCTTGTCAGCGACCCCCGGCGCGCCGTTCCCTGCGGCGATGCCGAGCCGCCCTCGAATCCTCCTGGCCCTGTGCGTGACGCTGTGCGGCTGTGCCGCACCGGCGGCGCCGGCGAGCAGTACCGACGCGATCGTGCAGACCGCGCAGCGGCAGGCCGACATCGCCGCCGACCCGGTGGCGGCCAAGCTCGCCGTATGGCTGCGCGCGCAGACCGAAGGCGGCGCCTCCGCCGGCGAGATCGACGCGTTCCTGCGCGCCAACCCGGACTGGCCCGGGCGCGGCCTGCTCCGGCTGCGGCTGCAGCAGGCGCTCGCCGTCGAGCCGGACGACGCGACCGCGCGCAGGCTGTGCGCCGCCTGGCCGCCGGACGCGGCACCCTCGCTGCTGCGCTGCGCGGTCGCGTTATCCGCGCCGCCGTCCGGCGCCGGCCTGCTGCCCCCGCCAGGCGTCGCGACATCGAGCC
>CAXUCM010000231.1:0-6135 GCA_964249315.1 uncultured Acetobacteraceae bacterium
AGTTCAGGAAGACGGGGGGTTGAGGCCAGGGCGCTGCCCTGGACCCGCTCAAGGCGAAGCCTTGAGAATCCATCTGTTTTTCGACATCAGAGCCACCGTGAGGAGGGTCAGGGCGGCGAGGCCGATCAGCGCGGCGTGCAGCAGCCAGAACTGCGCGCCCGACAGGCGGTCGAGCAGGCCGCCGAGCCAGCCGGCCAGGAGGTTGGCGAGGAACAGGTGCAGCGCGTAGGCGTTCACCATCGTCGCCCCCAGGCTCTGCGGCGAGGCCCGGGAGTATAGCGCCAGGCCGACGGCATACAGGCTGGCGAAGCCGAGGCCGTTGAGCGCGTGGAAGCCGACCGCCCAGCCGAGCCCGATCCTGCGGCCGCCGGCGTGCCAGCAGGCCAGCGCGAGCAGCAGCGGCGCCAGCACCAGGATTGCAGCGCCGGCCGTCATCTTGGAGAGCTCGTCCGCCTCGCCATGTCTTCGGGCATAGAGCCGCCAGAACAGCATGCAGAGCAGCGTGGTCGGGATCGCGGCCAGCGCGTCGAGCGACAGCAGCCAGCTCACCGGGATGCGATGGCCGAATACGTCGAGGGCGTAGCTGCGCTGCGCCCAGAGCAGGTAGGCGTCGAAGGTCTGCATGTTGCCGACCGAAGCCACCCCCAGCACGGGCAGCAGCAGCATCAGCCCGCCGAGGCGGCGCCACTCGGTCCGGCTCAGTTTCGGACGCGCCGCACCGGGCGCCGCATGGACCCGCGGGTCCGCCGGCAGCCAGCGCCGGCCGCCGAGATAGACCAGCGTGCCGAGCAGCATGGCGCAGGCGGCGGCGGCGAACCCCCAGCGCCAGGCGATGCGCTCGCCGAGCGTGCCGCAGACCAGCGGCGCCGCCACCACGGCGATCGCCGGAGCCAGCGAGTAGATCTGGAACCCGTCGGCGCGACGCGGATCCGCGCGCGCATAGAGCCCGCCGAGCTGCGCCTTGATGCTGCCGACGCAGCCCATGCCGGCGAGCAGGCAGGCCAGCGCGATCAGGAAGCTCGCCTCGAAGCCCATCAGCAGGTGACCGAGGCTGAGCAGCATCGCACCCAGGATGATGGTGCGGGTGCGGCCGAGCAGGCGGTCGGCCAGCACGCCGCCGAGGATCGGCGTGGCCCAGCTCAGCGCCGAATAGAGCCCGACGATCGCCGTCGCCACCGGCGCCACCGCGCGCCGGCCGCAAGGCAGGCCGAGGGCCGAGCAGGCGCCGGCGAAGCCCAGCACGTGCCCGACATGACCGGGCCGCAGCAGCTGCGCGGTCATGTACAGCACCAGCAGCGACTGCATGCCGTAGTACGAGAAGCTGATCCAGACCTCGGTCAGCGCGAGCACCCACAGGCCGCGCGGCTGCCCGAGAGGCCGGCCGGGGCGTGGCTCAGAGATGATGCTGCAGGAAGGCCAGGCTGCGTTCCTGGGCCAGCGCGGTGGCGCGGGCGTCGTAGCTGCCGCGCTCGGAGCAGCCGAACCCATGGCCGGCGCCCTCGTAGACGAAGATCTCCAGGCCGGGTTGCGCCGCCCGGATCGCATCGATGTCGGCGGCCGGGATGCCGGCGTCCTCGGCGCCGAAATGCAGCTGCACCGGGCAGTTCGGCACCGCGTCCTTGCTGGCGACGATGCGGCCGCCGTACCAGCCGATCGCCGCCTTGAAGCCGGTCGTCCGCGTCGCCGCCGCCCAGGCCATGGTGCCGCCCCAGCAATAGCCGATGATGCCGATGCCGGCACTTGCGCCGAGGGCAGCCGCGGCCGCCTGCAGGTCGGCCAGGGTCTGCTCGGGCGGGATCTTGCCGACGAGCGACATGCCGCGCTCGATGCCCGCCTGGTCATAGGCGAGCTCGACCCCGCGCTCGGCGCGATCGAACAAGGCCGGCGCGACGACATGGTAGCCGGCATCGGCGAAGCCGTCGCAGACCGTGCGGATGTGGTGGTTGACCCCGAAGATCTCCTGGACGACCACGAGGGAGCGCGGACTGTCGGGCAGCCCGGCCTCATAGGCGGAGAAGGTGTGGCCGTCGGACGCGGTCAGGTCGATGATCTTGCCCATGATGCTCGTTCTCCGTTGCTCGGTGTGCGAGGATGCGGAGATGGCAGAGATCGTCAACCTCAACCGGGCAAGGAAAACCCGTGCACGTGCCGCCGAGGCAGCCAAGGCGGTGGAAAATCGGGTCCGCGCCGGTCGCACCGGCGCCCGGAAGGCGGAGGATCGCCGGGCCGAGCAGGCGCGCCTGACAGCGCTGGAAGGACACCGGCGCACGCCGCCGGCTGACGAGGAGCCGCCTACTGCAGGGTAGGCACGTGCAGTTCGTTGGGCCGGATCAGCATCAGCGAGCCCACCCGTACCGAATGCAGCCTACCCTCGATCTCGCGCCGCCAGAAATCCAGGAACTTGTGCAGGATCGGGTAGGCCGGCGCGATGTCCAGCTCCTGCCAGATATAGGCCTGCAGCATGGCCGGATGGTCGGGCAGATGGTAGAGGATCTCGGCCGTGGTCAGCCGATAGTCCTTGAGCGGCGAGGGGGACATACGCATCTCCGGGCGCGCGAAACTTTCATGACACACAAGCGAGTGTCGCCCGTCCCGCACCGCGCTCGCAACAAAAAAAGGCGCGCGATCAAGCACTTGGCACTCGCCATCGAAGAGTGCTGCCGGCGGCTTGACTTCATTGCGCGTGGGGCCTAAATCGCCGCTCGGTGACCTTGGCACTCAGTGCCGGGGAGTGCCAACAACCGATCGAGGAGCGATCCGAAATGGCGAAGTTCCGTCCCCTGCACGACCGGGTCGTGGTCCGCCGCATCACCGGCGAAGAGAAGACCGCGGGCGGCATCATCATCCCCGACACTGCCAAGGAAAAGCCGATGGAAGGCGAGATCATCGCCGTCGGCGCCGGTGCGCGCAACGAGCAGGGCCAGATCGTCGCCCTGGACGTCAAGGCCGGCGACCGCGTGCTGTTCGGCAAGTGGTCGGGCACCGAGGTGAAGATCGACGGCGAGGAGCTGCTGATCATGAAGGAAAGCGACATCATGGGCATCGTCGACAAGGCTGCCTGATCTCGCTGTTCCGGTCATCGATCTGTCATAACCAGGAGAAATCAACATGGCTGCCAAGGACGTACGGTTCGGCGGTGATGCCCGCCAGCGCATGCTGCGCGGCGTCGACATCCTCGCCGACGCGGTGAAGGTGACGCTCGGTCCGAAGGGTCGCAACGTCGTGCTCGACAAGAGCTTCGGCGCGCCGCGCATCACCAAGGACGGTGTGACGGTCGCGAAAGAGATCGAGCTGTCCGACAAGTTCGAGAACATGGGCGCGCAGATGGTGCGCGAGGTCGCCAGCAAGACCAACGACATCGCCGGTGACGGCACCACCACCGCGACGGTGCTGGCGCAGTCGATCGTGCGCGAGGGTCTGAAGGCGGTCGCCGCCGGCATGAACCCGATGGATCTCAAGCGCGGCATCGACAAGGCGGTCGCCCTGGTCGTCTCCGAGCTCGAGAAGAACACCAAGAAGATCACCACGCCCGCCGAGACCGCGCAGGTCGGCACGATCTCGTCCAACGGCGAGACCGATATCGGCGAGATGATCAGCCAGGCCATGCAGAAGGTCGGCAACGAGGGCGTGATCACCGTCGAGGAGGCCAAGGGCATCCAGACCGAGCTCGACGTCGTCGAGGGCATGCAGTTCGATCGCGGCTACATCTCGCCGTACTTCATCACCAACGCCGAGAAGATGATCGCCGACCTGGATCAGCCCTACATCCTGATCCACGAGAAGAAGCTGTCGTCGCTGCAGCCGATCTTGCCGCTGCTCGAGAGCGTCGTGCAGTCCGGCCGTCCGCTGATGATCATCGCCGAGGACGTCGACGGCGAGGCGCTGGCCACCCTGGTGGTCAACAAGCTGCGCGGCGGCCTGAAGATCGCCGCCGTCAAGGCGCCGGGCTTCGGCGATCGCCGCAAGGCGATGCTCGAGGACATCGCCATCCTGACCGGCGGGCAGGTGATCAGCGAGGATCTCGGCATCAAGCTCGAGAACGTGACGCTCGCCATGCTCGGTCGCGCCAAGAAGGTGCATATCGAGAAGGAGAACACCACGATCGTCGAGGGCGTCGGCGAGAAGGCCGACATCGTCGGCCGCTGCAACCAGATCCGCGCGCAGATCGAGGAGACCACCTCGGACTATGATCGCGAGAAGCTGCAGGAGCGTCTGGCCAAGCTCGCCGGCGGCGTCGCGGTCATCCGCGTCGGCGGCAGCACCGAGGTCGAGGTGAAGGAGCGCAAGGACCGCGTCGACGACGCGCTGCATGCGACCCGCGCCGCGGTCGAGGAAGGCATCGTTCCGGGCGGCGGCACGGCGCTGGCGCGTGCCTCGCTGGTGCTGGCGACGATCCACCCGCTCAACGAGGACGAGAAGTTCGGCATCGAGATCATCCGCAAGGCGATCCAGACGCCGCTGCGTCAGATCGCGGAGAATGCCGGCGAGGACGGTGCGGTGATCGCGGGCAAGGTGCTCGAGAACGGCGAGTATGCGTTCGGCTTCGACGCGCAGCTCGGCGAGTACAAGAACCTGATCGACGCCGGCATCATCGACCCGACCAAGGTGGTTCGTACCGCCCTGCAGGATGCGGCTTCGGTCGCCGGCCTGCTGGTCACCACCGAGGCGATGATCGCCGAGAAGCCCGAGAAGAAGGCCCCTGCGGGCGGACCTCCGGGCGGCGGCATGGGCGACATGGATTTCTGATCCAGGTCCCTCGGCCGGGCGGAGAAGCAAGGGCGGCCCTCTCGGGCCGCCCTTTTTTCATGTCGTGTTCGATCATCTCGTTACGATTGACTCGTGCCTCATTTTCTGGCCCCATTACGAAATAGTAACTGTGCGTGCGAGAAGTCCGGGCAGCGTGTCCGGGCTGGATGAGGAGAGACACGGTAATGGCGATCGGCACCGTGAAATGGTTCAACACCACCAAGGGCTTCGGCTTCATCATGCCGCAGGACGGCGGCAAGGACGTGTTCGTCCACATCACCGCGGTTCAGGCGGCCGGCCTGCGCGGCCTGAACGAAGGTCAGAAGGTCACCTACGAGATCGCCATGGAGCGCGGCAAGGCGGCGGCGACCAACCTCAAGCCTGCCTGATCCGCTCCGGGCTCGCTCCGGTCGAGCCGTCTCAGCCGATCCGGGTGGCAGCGCCGCCGCGGTCGACGGCCTCGACGTGCTCGGCACCGGCGTCGCGCAGCACCTTCATCGCCAGCGCCTCCTTCGCCGGATCCCGCACCACCGCACCCAGCACGAGCGTGCCGCGCGCACCGCTCGCGTCGTGCCTGGCCTCGCGCGCATCGGCCGATCCCTGGACGTTCAGTTGCGTGAGACCGCCGGCGCCGACCGCCGCCGCCACCGCGGCCGCCGCGACCGGCAGCATCGCCCCACCGGTGGCGACCGAGGCCACCGCGCCGCCGATCAGTGCCCCGGCGATGCCGACCGTGCTGGTGGTCAGCGTGCGCGCCTGACGCAGGTCATGCTCGTCAGCCGGCGTGTCGGTGGGCGACGGGTCGTCGCCCACCGGTCGCGTGCTGTGCGGCAGGCTCAGATCGCCGCGGTCGAACCCTGCCGTCAGCAACGCCTGGGTCGCCTGCTGCAGGGCACCCTCGTCGGGCAGCACGCCATGGACTTCACGTTCGCTGGCACCGAAGATCGGGATCGTGGTGTGGTCGCTCATGCTCGCCATCCTTGGCCGGATTGATCGAAGTCGAACGCCGCATCCCGCGCGGAGTTGGCGGTCACCGGGCGATGAAGATCCAGGCCAGCATCGAGAACGGCACCAGCGCCGCGGTCAGACGCCCGGTCGCGGCGGCAGCATGGCCGAGCACGGTGGCCACGGTCTGCGACCACCAGCTCGGGGCCGTCTCGACATAGGCGACATACTGCGACAATTCGCCAACATGCATATGGTTCGTCATGTCTGATCTCCTGCTGGAACCGGCCGGACTGGCCTGCACCTTCCATTGCAGGGGGCGTGCCAGCCGTGTTGGGGCTCTGCCCCAAACCCCGCCAAAGGCTCGCCTTTGGAAACCTCTTGAATCTAATGGATTCTCAAGGCTGAGCCTTGAGCGGGTCCAGGGCAGAGCCCTGGCCTTTG
>CAXUCM010000232.1:0-6121 GCA_964249315.1 uncultured Acetobacteraceae bacterium
GATCGGGTGGTAGCTCAGGATGAAGCGCGGCGAGAAGGACGAGAAGGTCGCCTCGAAGCTGGGTCCCGGTCCACCTGCCAGCACCACGGACTGGCGCACGTCGTCCCACTGTTCGCGACCTTCGGCGGTGATCGTCAGGTTGCGCAGGATGTCGTAGTTGGCGGAGCCGAAGACGCCGAGCGTGTCGATGTCGGTCTTGGTGTAGGGCGTGAACTGGAGCGGGCCGGCGATGCCGTCGGCTACGGTGGAGAGCGCGCTGCGCTGCTGGTAGTAGTTGAAGCCGAAGGTCCACTTGAAGCGGTGGTCCTGCTGCGGCGAGGTCAGACGGACCTCGGTGGACAGATCGGCATCCGGCGCATCGACGCGGATCGCGGTCGTGTTGTACTGCGGCGCACCCGGCATCTTGCCGAAGTTCGGATTTGGGATGAGAAGGTTGTCCGTACCGATTGGACCCTGGTCCTCGACCCAGTTGTTCTCGTCACGGGCGATATTGCCACTCAGCGCGTAGCCCTGGCCCAGCTGGTCGGTGAAGTTGAGGTGGTTCTGATAGGCGCGTCGCGACAGGCCGAGCGCGCTGATGATGCTCGGGCTGATGGCGTTCTGCAGCACGCTGTCGGGCGAATTGATGTAGTCGATCAGGTTCTGGTTGGCCGGCAGCACGTCGTAGAGAAAGCTGCGGGTCGGGGTTCCCTTGATCTGGCCGCACACATAGCCGAGTCCGTTGCCGCCGGCCAGATTGCAGTTGGTGTAGGCCGAGCCCAGCTCCCCCTGCGCCGACGGGCCGTCATCATCGGTCCAGATGTTGAGGAAGTAGTTCAGAGTGAGGTCGTCGGTGGGCGTCGCACGAAATTCCAGGATGCCTGAATTGGTCGAACGCTTGCCGAGCTTGACGCCCGGCTCCAGCTCGTCGTTGTACTGTCCGCTCGTCGAGTAATGTCGGTAGCTCGCGCGGAAATCCAGGATGTTCGGGAGGACCGGCCCTTCCAATTCGACGCGGTCGTCGGTGGTGTCGTAGTTGCCGTACTCGGTGTCGATGCTGCCGTGCCATTGGTTGCTGGGCGGCGTGGTGATCAGGTTGATGGCGCCGGCGAAGGTCGACCGGCCGAAATAGGCCGATTGCGGCCCCTTGATGACCTCGACATGGTCGATGTCCTGGATGCCGGAAATGTTCCCGCCGGCGAGCGGCGTGCCATCCAGGAACACGGTGACGCCCGGCCTGGTCGAGGTCGCTCCGGAGACGATGCCGCGAATGGTGTAGGAGTTGAAGCCGCGGTCGTTGCGACCGACCGTCTGGTTGTCCGAGTGGAAGCCGGGGGTGAATTGCGAGATCCCCTGGATGTTGCGGATCGAACGCAGACGCATCTGCTTCTGGGTCAGGACCGACACCGCAACCGGCACCTTGATGAGATCCTCACGCTTCTTTCGTGCCTGCACCGTGATGGTCTCGAGGCCGCCCTGCGGCCCGTGCGACGGGTTCGACGGAGCCTGGTCCTCCGCAGGGGCTCGATTGACCTTGGGATGCAGCTTCTGCGTGGATTTGGTCAGATCCGGATCTTCCGTTGCTCGCGCTGAAGGCACATGCGTACTGGACAGACAGAAGACTGACACGCTCATGAGCAACAAGGTTCGCGTGCCCAGACGTTCTGCCATTTGTTTCACCGTTCCTCAAGATGAGCCCTCAGGAAGGGGATACCGTTACGATCGTCTCGTTCCAACAAGGACGCCTGGTTTCTCCGCTTGGCGATCACGCCGGAACGAACGTTGAAAATGGATTCTCAAGGCTGAGCCTTGAGCGGGTCCAGGGCAGCGCCCTGACCTTTAGGCTTGACCCGCAACCGGGTGTCCATGGACGTGATCGGCTCGCAGTGATCCTTGCGGACGATCATCATGTCCTCGACATGCGTCGTCCCCCAGCCGAATTCGTGATATGGCATGTCGAGGGTAAAGACCATGTTCTCCTCGAAACGGAGCGCGTGGTGGCCGGGCATCTGCTCGCCCACCGACACCGGATGGTCGGTGTGCTCGAGCCCGACCGAGTGCGGGCCGGCGATGACGAAGCCCGGGAAGCCCTCGTCGTGGACGGTCTTCAGGGTGAGGTCGACGATCTCCTTGAAGGTCCTGCCCGGCCGGATCGCCTCGTAGGCGATGGCGAGCGCGCGGCCGACCGCGTCGAACCGCTTTAGCATCTCCCGTGTCGGCTCGCCGCAGAACACCGAGCGGCCGACATCGCCGCGATATTCCTTGAAGCTGCCGACGGAATCGAGCTTGATCAGCTCGTTCGCCTCGACCTCTCCGGTCGCGAGGCCGCGTATGTTGGCGATGATCCATTCCGACCTGCCGCCCTGGGCGGCCATCGACATGGCATGGATGCGGCCGATCTCGTCGAGCGGCAGGCCAGGCTCGATCGCGTCTATGACGGCGTTCAGCGCGGTCTCGCTCATCCGTCCAGACTGCTTCAGCAGCTCGATCTCGTCCGGGCTCTTCACCATCCGGATTTCCTTGAAGATGTTGAGCGCGTCGGTGCCGCGCAGATCCTCAAGGCCGATGGCGCCGAGCCAGCCGTGCACGCGCATGTCGTCGAAGCCGAGCCGGCCGCGCTGCAGACCAGCGGTCTTGATCGCGCCCGCGAGTGCGCGCGCCGCCGTGGTCTCCGCCCCGTCGCGGTGCATCGCGTAACGGTCCAGCAGGCGCCGGTCGCGCGGCGCCATCGCGGCACCCGGCCGGGTCGGATAGGGGGTGAGCGGGGCGCCGCGGATCGACTCTGCGGTAACGGTGCGATCGCCAAGGATGTTGCCGCCTTCGTCCTCGTCGATCTCCTCGGTGGAGAACTCGAAATCGCGCGGCGGGATCGCGGCGGGCGCGATCCGGGTGATGAAGGTGGCGACATTCGGCATCCAGGTCGGCTTATGCTCGAGATGGTAGACGCCGGTTCCCGGCATGATCAGCGCCGCCGGCGCGTCCGGATCGCGCGGCAGCAGCGCGTAGAGCGTGTAGTTGCGCGACATCAGGAACATCGGTCCCCAATAATCGGAAAGATAGTAGATGTTCTCGGGAAAGGCGGCGACGAGGCCGTCGAGCCCGTGCCGCTCCATCACCTCGATCGCGCGCTGTCGGTTGAGAAGCATCGCAGTACTCCGGGTCAGCCGCGAAGCGCGGCCTGCTTGAGAGGAAGCTCAGCGACAGCAACGCCCACCCTGGCGCGGCGTCGCCAGGCGATGGCGAAGAAGGCGAGGCTGGCCAGCATCGCGATCAGCAGCGTCAGCGACAACGCATCGGCGGTGGCGCCGGCGCCATGGAAGAGGCGGCCGCCCAGCCATGCCACCAGGAGCGGGCCGCCAGTGGCGCCGACCAGGGCATTGGTCAGACCGCACAGCGAGATCGCGAACCCGCGCAGCTCGTTCGGCAAGCTGCCCTGCAGCACCAGGAAGAATACCGTCGCCAGCGCCGGGTAGGCGCCGAGCATCGTCGACAGCAGCAGGATGGCGGCAGCCGCCGTCGGCATCAGGGCGCACAGCATCGTCGGGATCAGCAGCAGCGGCATCAGCGCCAGCAGCCGCAGCCGTCCGGACGCGCCGGCGCGTGCCACGATGCGATCGACCAGCAGCCCGGCCGCGAGCGGCCCGACCAGTCCGCTCGCGATGCTGGCCGGCCCAAGCAGGCCGGTCACCTCGACGACGCGCAGGCCGTAATGGCGGGTGATCGAGACCGCGCCCCAGGCGAGCGTGCTGTAGAAGCCGGCGGACACGGTGGCGAGACCGAGATAGAGCGGCCAGAGCTGCCGCCGGTTCTCGAGCAGGCGGCGCAGGCTCTGCTTGACCGACAGGCGCGCATCGCGCCCGATCGTCTCCTGTCGCCGCGGCTCGCGCACCGCGAGCATGAACGGCATCACGACCAGCCCGATCAGGCCGGTGAGGATGAAGGCGACGCGCCACGGATGCAGGACCAGCGTGGCATCCGGCAGCGAGAGGATCAGGTCGTGCGGCAGACGACGGAGGATGGCGCCGGTCAGCAGCACCGACAACCCGCTGGAGACGGCCTGTCCGGTCAGGAACAGCCCCATCGGCCGGCCGCGGCGGGCTGGCGGGAACAGGTCGCAGATCAGCGAGATGGCGCAGGGGCCGAGCGTGCCCTCCCCCATGCCGACCAGCAGGCGCGAGGCGAACATCCACCAGAACCCGGTCGACAGGCCCGCGGCCATGGTGGCGAGGCTCCAGACCAGCATGCCGAACGCCAGCAGGCGACTGCGGACGACCCGGTCGGCGCCGAGACCGAGCACCAGCCCGACGGTCGCGTAGAACAGGCTAAAGGACAGGCCTTGCAGGAGGCTGACCTGGATGTCGGAAACGCCGAGATCGTGCCGGATCGGATCGATGACCAGGCTCAGCACGCCGCGATCGATCGTCGCCACGATCGCGACGAGCACGATCAGCGCCACCACCAGCCAGCTCCGGCGAGGCGGTGGATAGGACGCGTCCGCGAGGCGGCTGACCGGGTTCAAGGCGGTCCTCGTTTCGCGATCATGGCATTCAGGCGATCGCCTGCTCCTGCTGGATGCTCTCATGCATCGACTGCCGCAGCAGAAAGCCGCGACGGGCGTCCGCGTCCGCCAGAAGCGCGGCCATCCGCGCCTGCGTCTCGCGCTGCGCCTCGATGCCTCCTGCCTCCATCGCCTGCTTGTTCGTCATGGTCTGCTTCTGCACGAAGTCGTGCATCACTGTGCGGCGCTGGCGATCGTATCGATCCAGCAAGGCGTCAGCGTCGCCGCGTTCCTGGACGATGCAGACCAGCTTGTCGGCCAGGTTCACCACGTCGTGGATGCCGGCGTTCATGCCGAGACCGCCGAGCGGATTGTTCAGATGTGCTGCGTCTCCCGCCAGCAGGATGCGACCCTGCCGGAAGGTCTGGGCGACGCGCTGATGCACGCGGTAGACGGTGCGGTGATAGGTGGTCGCCTCTGCCCCGGCATCACCGAACAAGCCGGTAAAGACCTGGCGGCGCTTCTCGTCGGAGCGGAGCGTCTCGTCGGGATCGTCGGCCGCGGCCGGAACCAGCACGCGCCACAGCGTCGGCACGCGCAGCAGCACGCACCATTCGGCGTGATCGGCGATGTAGCTGACATGGGCGAGGTCGGTGAAGTGGCGTTCCGCCGGATAGGTCGTCGACAGGGTCAGGAACTTCTCCGGATAGGTGAAGCCGTCGAACGCGATGCCGGTCGCCTTGCGGATCGTCGAGCTGGCGCCGTCGGCCGCGATCAGGTAGTCGGCGCGGAACTCCACAGCCCCATGCGCGGCCTCCGCGGTGACGGTGACGCCGGTCGTGTCCTGCGCCACGCGCGCGACGCGATGGCCGTGCAGCACCTCGCCGTGCGGGTGCCGCTCCAGCAGCCCGGTCACCAGGCGGGACAGCTTGAACTGCTCGCATTGCAGCCGGTACGGGTAGCGCAGCACGTCGCCGACCTCGGTAAGGTCGAACGACAGCACCTCGCCGCTGCCGCGATTGCGATACTGGTACACCGGCGCGCGCAGGCCTTGGGCCTCCAGTGCCTCGCGCAGCCCGAGCGCCTCCAGCATCTCCAGCGTCGGCGGATGGAAGGTCGAGGCGCGCATGTCCTCGGGCGCATCGGCATGGGCCTCGATCAGGGTCACGTCGACGCCCCGGCTCGCCAGCGCGAAGGCGGCGACCGTGCCGGTCGGGCCGGCACCCGCGACGATAACCTGTGTTCTGTTCATCATCTCTCTGGAGCTGGGTCGTAAAAGGCTCGTAACATCCCGGTCGCCAACCCCGTCATGCTGGTTCGCGTCTGCTCGGAGCGCGGATAAATCCGCGATCCTGGGAAGGCCTGGATCGTCACCACCTCACACTGATCGAGTTTGGACGTGAGCCGGGAAGGCCAGGGCTCTGCCCTGGACCCGCTCAAGGCTTGGCCTTGAGAATCCATTTGTCTTGGCAAGATGGCTTGAACACGCCGAGGTATCAGGCGGCCGCGACTGCCGCCTGCAGCTCGGCGCTGGTCAGCAGGTCGGCGTATTTCTGTCCCATGTCGTAGAGGCTCGCCTCGTGCGGGCCGATGGCGCGGTCGCCGACCCCGTCGGCGACGACGATGGTGCGCAAGTTGTTGCTG
>CAXUCM010000233.1:0-6106 GCA_964249315.1 uncultured Acetobacteraceae bacterium
CCCCCCCCCCCCGCGCACGCCCCCCCCCCCCCCCCCCCCCCCCCCCCCCCCCCCCCCCCCCTTCCTTGGATCACGCTCAAAGTCGGTCGAATTTGTGCGTCCGCCCCGGACGGGATAGATGGCTGCGTTCCGTCTCAGCAAGGCCCGCGAATGACCGCCGACGCCGACATCCTGCCGATCCGGCGCGCGCTGATCTCGGTCTCCGACAAGGCCGGCCTGGCCGCGCTGGGCGCGGCGCTGCTGCGTCACGGCGCCGAGCTGCTCTCCACCGGCGGCTCCGCCGCGTCGCTGCGTGCGGCCGGCCTGGAGGTGACCGAGGTCTCCGACCATACCGGCTTTCCCGAGATCCTCGACGGACGGGTCAAGACGCTGGTGCCGCAGATCCATGGCGGCATCCTCGGCCGCCGCGACCTGCCCGCACATCTGGAGCAGATGCGGGCGCACGGGATCGCGCCGATCGACCTGGTCTGCGTCAACCTCTACCCGTTCGAGGCCACCGTGGCCGCGGGCGCCGAGCCCGCCGCCTGCATCGAGACCATCGATATCGGCGGGCCCGCGCTGATCCGCGCGGCCGCCAAGAACCATGACCACGTCGCGGTGCTGACCGACCCCGACCAGTATGACGGCCTGATCGAGGGCCTGGCGCTGCGCGGCGGCACCACACGCGCCGAGCGCGGCGCCTGGGCCGCTTCTGCCTACGGCCGCACCTGCGCCTATGACGGCGCCATCGCCGGCTGGTTCGCGCAGCAGCGCGGCGACCGGTTCCCGCCGCGTCTCAGCCTGCCGGCGGTGCGTGCCGAGATCCTCCGCTACGGCGAGAACCCGCACCAGGCCGCCGCCTTCTACACCGGCGGCAGCGCCCGGCCGGGTGTCGCCACCGCGCGCCAGCTGCAGGGCAAGCCGCTGTCCTACAACAACCTCAACGATACCGATGCCGCCTTCGAGGCGGTCGCCGAGTTCGAGCTGCCGTCGGTGGTCATCGTCAAGCACGCGAACCCCTGCGGCGCGGCCAGCGCCGACGGGCTGGAGGCGGCGTGGCGGCTGGCGCTGCGTTGCGACCCGGTCTCCGCGTTCGGCGGCATCGTCGCCGTCAACCGCACCCTCGACGCCGATGCCGCCGAGGCGATCGCGGCGATCTTCACCGAGGTGATCGTGGCGCCGGACGCGACCGACGCCGCCCGAGACATCCTGGCCAGGAAGAAGAACCTGCGGCTGCTGCTGACCGGAGCGCTGCCCGACCCCGCCGCCGGCGGCCTGACCTGGCGCTCGGTCGCCGGCGGCGTGCTGGTGCAGGAGCGCGATGCCGGCCGCGTCGATGCCGCCGCCCTGAAGCAGGTGACGCAGCGGGCGCCGACGACGCAGGAGCGCGCCGACCTGGTCTTCGCGTTCCGCGTCTGCAAGCACGTCAAGTCGAACGCGATCGTCTATGCCCGGGACGGCGCCACCGTCGGCATCGGCGCCGGCCAGATGAGCCGCGTCGATGCGGCGCGCATCGCCGCCGGCAAGAGCGCCGACGCGGCGAATGCGGCCGGGCTGGAGGCGCCGCTCACCCGCGGCAGCGTGGTGGCGTCCGACGCCTTCTTCCCGTTCGCCGACGGGCTGCAGGCGAGCATCGCGGCGGGCGCCACCGCGGTGATCCAGCCCGGCGGCTCGATCCGCGACGCCGAGGTGATCGCGGCCGCCGACCGTGCCGGGGTGGCGATGCTGTTCACCGGCATGCGGCATTTCCGTCACTAGCGCGCCGCCGATGTTCCCGCCGCTCCCCCGCGATGCGATGCACGAGCTCGAGGGCTCGCTGATCCGGGCCGTCTCGGCGGAAGGTGCGGCCGTCCCGGACCTGATCCCGCTCTGGTTCGGCGAGCCGGACGCGGTCACGCCGGGTTTCATCCGCGACGCCGCCAAACGGGCGCTCGATGACGGCCAGACCTTCTACAACTCGAACTACGGCATCGATCCGCTGCGCCGCGCGATCACGCGCTACCAGGCCGGGCTGGGTCGCGGCGGCGCCTTCGAGCGGATCTGCGTCACCGCCTCCGGCGTGAACGCGATCATGCTGGCCTGCCAGGCGCTGCTGGATCCGGGCGACCGCGTGGTGCTGCCGGAGCCGCACTGGCCCAACCTGACCGGCATCCCGCGCGTGCTCGGTGCGTCGGTCACGACGGTGCCGCTCCGCCTGCAGGACGGTGCCGGCTGGTCGATCGACATGGACGCGCTGCTGGCGGCACTCTCGCCCGGCACCCGCATGGTGATCCTGAACGCGCCGGCGAACCCGACCGGCTGGATGCTGTCGCGCGCGCAGCAGCAGGTCCTGCTCGCGCATTGCCGCCGTCACGGCATCTGGATCCTGGCCGACGACGTCTACGAGCGGGTGGTGTTCGAGCAGCGCGTGGCGCCCTCGTTCCTCGACATCGCCGAGCCGGAGGACCGCGTCGTTGGCATCAACTCGTTCTCGAAGAGCTGGTCGATGACCGGCTGGCGGCTCGGCTGGATCACCGCGCCCGCCTCCCTGATGCCGACGCTGGGCAAGATCAGCGAGTTCAACATGTCCTGCGCGCCGCCCTTCGTGCAGCTCGCCGGCGTCGCCGCCCTGGAACAGGGCGAGGCCTTCATCGCCGCGACCATGGCCCGCTACCGCGAGATGCGCGACCTCGCCTGCGAACGGCTCGGCGCGATCCCCGGCGTCAGCGTGCCGGTGCCGCACGGCGCGATGTACTGCTTCTTCGCGGTCGCAGGCTGCACCGACAGCGTGGCACTCGCGCGCCGCCTGCTGCACGAGGCGCGGGTCGGCCTGGCGCCCGGCCGGGCCTTCGGGGCGAGCGGCGAAGGCTGCCTGCGGCTGTGCTTCGCGGTCGGACGCGAACGGCTGCAGGCGGCCTGCGAGCGCATCGCCAACGGCCTGGCGGGAGGCTGAGCCGATGCGCACGATGGCGGCCGCCCTGCTTCTCGCCACCCTGTCGTTTCCGCCGGCCTTCGCCCAGGCCCCGGCGGCCGCACCTGCGGCCGCACCCGCGGCCGCGACGCTGACGCCGGCGGATCGCGGCTGGGTGCAGCGGGTGCAGGACACGCTGCAGGCGATCGCCACGCTCAAGGCGCACTTCCTGCAGATCGCCCCGGACGGGCGCACCAGCCAGGGCACCGCCTGGCTCGACCGGCCCGGCCGGATGCGCTTCGAATATGCCAGGCCGAGCCCGCTGCTGCTCGTCGCCAGCGGCGGCAAGCTGGTGTTCAACGACAGCGAGCTCAAGCAGACCACCAGCCTGCCGCTCGACAAGACCCCGCTCGGGCTGCTGCTGCGGCCGGACGTCACCCTGTCCGGCGACGTCACGCTGACCGCGTTCCGCCATGTCGACGGACAGTTGCAGCTCACCCTGGTGCGCACCGCCACGCCCGGCGACGGCAGCCTGACCCTGACCTTCTCCGACCAGCCGGTGGCGCTGCGCTCCTGGAGCGTGATCGACCAGCAGGGCCGGCGCACCGGGGTCGAGCTCAGCGACATCGTGCTCGGCGGCAGCTTTGCGCAGAGCCTGTTCGATACCGATATCGGCCAGCAGGAGTAGGGCGGCACGGTTTTGCTTCAAAACGCCGGAACGCTCGGCCAAGATGACGGCAATGAAGCCGTTGATCGGAATCACCTGTTGCAGGAAGGCGTTCGGACCCTACGACGCCATCAACCATGCCGCATCCGACACCTACGTCGAGGTGACCGACCGCATCGTGCTCGGCGTGCCGGTGCTGATCCCGGCGAACGGCGAGGCGGTCGACATCGACACGCTGCTGCGCCGGCTGGACGGCCTGATCCTGACCGGGAGCCGCTCCAACGTGCGTCCCGACCATTACGGCGGCTGCCCGCATCCGGAGGGCACGCTCGAGGATCAGCGTCGCGATGCGGTGACGCTGCCGCTGACCCGGGCCGCGATCGCCGCCGGCATGCCGGTGGTGGCGATCTGCCGCGGCTTCCAGGAGCTCAACGTGGCTCTCGGCGGCAGCCTGCACCAGCGGCTGTGCGACCTGCCCGGCCGGCTCGATCATACCGCCCCCGACAGTCCCGACATCCGAGTGCGCCACGGCAAGTCGCACGACGTGACGATCCTCGGAGGCAGCCTTCTGCAGCGACTGAACGGCGGCGCCTGCTCGGCACGCGTCAACTCGCTGCATCACCAGGGCCTCGACCGGGTCTCCGCCAGCCTGACGGTCGAGGCGACCGCCCCGGACGGCGTGGTCGAGGCGGTGCGCGTCACCGAGGCGCCGGGCTTCGCGCTCGGCGTGCAGTGGCATCCGGAGTTCGACTACGAGACCGACACGCTCTCGACGGCGATCTTCGAGGCCTTCGGCGCGGCGGTGCATGACAGGGCGCGAAGCTAGCAAGGCCAGGGGCAAAGCCCCTTGCCTTACTTCAAGCTGTCAGCGCGAGAACAGCTGGCGGTCCTTGTTGTCCTGCATCAGGCGCGAGAAGCTGGGGATCCGTTCGAAGCCGAGGCCGATCGGTGATCCGGTGTCCGGATCGGCGGTAATCTTGCCGTAGCTTTCGCCGGCGAGCTTTTCCCATTTGCCGGCCGGCTTCTTGACTTCGAGATTCACCACCGTCGCCTTCAGCACCATCCGGACGATTGCCTCTTTCGGCGCGCTCGGCTTGGTCAGGCTCGGTGCGCCCGCGATCATCGTCCAGCCATTGGCGAGCGCCCAGCGAGTCAGTGCGTCCTTGTCCATCTCCGGCTCTTTCTACGTTGATGGTAAGACATTACGCTAATTCCAGGGCTGCGGAGGACACCATGCACGGCATGCCGCGTCGTCGGGTCGTCGTGATCGGCGCCGGGTTCGGAGGGATGGCCGCAGCCCTGCGCGCGCGCGCCGTTGGTCACGAGGTGACGCTGGTCGAGCGGCTCGACCAGGTCGGCGGCCGCGGGCGGGTCCTCGAGCAGGACGGATTTCGCTTCGATGCCGGCCCCACCGTGATCACCGCGCCGTTCCTGCTCGAGGAGCTGTTCGCGCTGTTCGGCGAACGCCTGTCCGATCACGTCGAGCTGCGCCCGGTCTCGCCGTTCTACCGCATCCGCTTCGCCGACGGCCGGCATTTCGATTATGACGGCGATGCCGCCGCGATGCGCGAGCGGGTCGCGGCGTTCTCGCCGGCCGACGTCGCCGGCTACGACCGTCTGCTGGCACGCGCGGCCCGGCTCTACGAGGTCGGCTACGAACGCTACGGCGCGCAGCCGTTCGATCGCCTGTCCACCATGCTCCGCGCCTTTCCGGCGATCCTGCGGCTCGGCGGCCACCGCTCGGTCGCCGGCCTGGTGGCCGGCTGCCTGCGGGATCCGTCGCTGCGCCGCGTGTTCAGCCTGCAGCCGCTGCTGGTCGGCGGCCATCCGTTCCATACCAGCGGCATCTACGCCCTGATCCAGCACCTGGAGCGGCGCTGGGGCGTCTGGTTCGCGCGCGGCGGCACCGGCGCCCTGGTCGCCGCCCTCGATGCGCTGATGCGCCGTCACGGCGTCACCGTGCTGACCGGCGCCGACGTCGCCCGCATCACCGTCGACAGGCCGGCGGCACGCGGGCGGCAGGTCACCGGCGTCGTCCTGGCCGACGGGCGCCGGCTCCGGGCCGACCTGGTGATCGCGAACGCCGATGCGCCGGCGCTCTACACGGAGCTGCTGCCGGACTTGGCGCGCCGGGTCTGGACCGAGCGCCGGTTGCGCCGGCTGGACTACTCCATGGGGCTGTTCGTGCTCTATTTCGGCACGACCCGTCGCTACGAGCAGACCGCGCACCATACCATCCTGCTCGGCACGCGCTGGAAGTCGCTGCTCGACGAGGTGTTCGGGCGCCGGCCGGTGCTGCCGGAGGATCCCAGCCTGTACCTGCATCGGCCGACTGCGACCGATCCCGAGGCCGCGCCGGACGGGCAGGATGCGTTCTACGTGCTGGCGCCGGTGCCCAACCTGCGCGCGCCGATCGACTGGCGTGCCGCGGCTCCGATCCTGCGCGACCGCGTGCTGCAGATGCTCGAAGAGCGCGAGCTGCCGGGGCTGCGTGCCTCGCTCGCCACCTGCCGGTGGCTGACGCCGCAGGATTTCGCCGCCGACTATCGCAGCCTGCACGGCAGCGGCTT
>CAXUCM010000234.1:0-6105 GCA_964249315.1 uncultured Acetobacteraceae bacterium
GCTCTGCCCTGGACCCGCTCAAGGCGAAGCCTTGAGAATCCATTTGCTTCAACGAGGTTTCCGAAGGCGCAGCCGCGGGCGGGATCTAGCCGCGAAGCGGATCGATGGGCAGCGCCCTGGCCTCAAGCTCGCGCGGGATGCTCACCACGGGTGGCAACGAGCGTCCGGTTCTCGCCCTCGCCGCGCACCGCAGGCAGGTCGAAGTCGGCGCCGAGCAGCATCAGCGCGCAATGCGTCGCAAGCTCGCGGCCGTTCGCCGGCATGGCGATGACGATGCGGCCGTGCTGGCACAGCGCGTGCGCCGCCTGGCTGATCACCCGGTCGACGTTCTCGCGGGTGAGATGCGGCACCAGCACCAGGTCGGCCGAGCGTGCTTCGGTCTGGCAGCCCGGCTGGCGCGACTCCACCCGGCGGCATTCGGTGTGCATCAGCGCGCACATCGTCTCCGACACCGACTGGCCGAGCACCAGCACGCGCAGCCCGGCAAGGTCACCGGTCTCCCCGAGCAGGCTGTTGCCGGCCGGCGGTGACATGAGGATCGACCTGGCATGTCGGATGCGTCGGTCGCGAAGCGTCTCAGGCATGGTCTTGCAACTCCTGGCCGATCGCACCGAGCGATCGGACCCCGGGAATTTGGCCCGGGCGGCGTAAATGCGCGATACGCGACTGGACGCCGTCGCATAAAGCCGGGCTAAAAGGCCAGGGCTCCTATATGTAGCGGCGTGCAATCGAAATGTGGCAGACGCAAAATGATGCGCTCTTTCCGGCGCACTTTACCTGAGACGGATGGGCGCGTCCGACGCGCGTTGGTTGCGACTGGACGCACATTCGGTGAGACGGACGCGAGATCGTCTGCGGTAGGCACAGTCTGTCTCAGTAGGGTTTGGACCCGCTCGCCTGCCCGTCTTGGAATGCCGACGGCGACGCTATTGGGGCGTGAAAAGCGTCTCAGCCGGCCATCCCGTTAGGGTATACCCTAATGATCATACAATCGGAGGGGTGGGACGCGAAGTCATGCCACGTGGCACTCGAAGCTCCGGATTTCCTGACGGCTGAGCATGAGGGCGACGCTCAGGAGCACGCACAGCCCACTCACCTCGAGGCTTAATGGTGCGCCGAGGAGGCTCATGACCGGCCCGGCGAAGACATACCCTACCGGGTTGAAGCCGATGTTCATGAGCTGGACCATGGCCATCGTCCGCGACAGTAGCGAGTGGGCGATCTCGCGCTGGATCGCCGTTATGGTCAGGACGCTCAGCATCGCGGCGCCGATGCCGAAGACGACACATCCAGGAACGACGAGCAGAAGAGGCGCTCGGAGTGCCAGCAGGAACATTGGGCAGACCAGCATGATGGCGGCCGCTTCCACGCCCAGGAGCAACCGCCGCGGTTGACGGCGGCTGCAGGCGAATGCGCCGAGCACGGCGCCGACGCCGATGCCGGCCAGCACCGTGCCCCACTCTCCCGCGCCCGCCGACGTCCTCGACAGGAACGCCGGCACGATGACGTTGAACGGGGCGAAGGCGAGCATGTTGATCGCCGCATACTGGACGAGGAGGAGCGAGAGCCACCGCGTTTGCTTAACTGCCTGCACGCCTTCGGCCAGTTCACCCCTGATCGAGCGTGGCTTCACCGCCAGCGGCGTCTTCCTCCGCTGCGCAATCAACGTCAGGCAGGTGGCGCTGATGACGTAGCTCGCCGAGTCGAGAGCGATCCCCCATCCCGGACCGATCGCCGCCACCACGACGCCGCCCAAGGCGGGTCCGATCACCATCGCGATGGCACTCCCCATCGTGAGCAACCCGTTCATCCGGCCGAGCTGCTCCGGCGCGACGATCTCGGTGAGGAAGCCGCTGCTCGCCGGCTGGAAGAACGCGTTGCCGACGCCGATGAGGGCCGCCGCCGCAACCATCGCCAGGAGGCTGCAATGCCCGTAGATCAAGCTCCCGGCCAGGATCGTCTGGGTGGCGGCGCGGAGCAGATCGGAGCCGATCATGATGCCTCGCCGGGACCAGCGGTCCCCGGCGACACCACCGAGCAGGAGCAGGATGATGGTGGGAATGCTCTGTGCCGCCAGAACGACACCCAGACCATCTGCGCCGTGCCCTGTATCCAGGACGGCGAAGCTCATCGCGATGGGGACGAGCGCGGTTCCGGCATAGGAGGAAGTCGCCCCCGCCAGGTAGATGAAACCTTCGCGTGGTGGAGCCGCCATATACCTGTCCAACAGAAAGAGGTTACCGTTTGACGGATAGTTCCGCATCTCGGAGGATGTGGCAACCCGCGCTGGAGCATCGACATGACTGTCGTCACCTTCGTCAGGCCTGAGCCTGAGTTCCTCGTTGAGCCGGTGGCACGGCCGCCCGTGGTCGAGGCTGGCAGCGCCCGCAGCCGGCTGCGCTTCTATGGGAGCGCGATGAGGTTCAGCTTCCTGGCCGTGCTGGCCGCATGGGTGGCCACGCAGATCGGCTGCTTGCTCTCGATGTTCCTGCACTTCCGGTCGGGCATCGTCACCGGCACGATCGACGGCACCCTCGCGTTTAGGTTCTCACAACCGCTGGCATACCTCGATCTCGTTCATGCGCGCGCGCAAGGCTTCTCGCCGACGACCTTTTCCGGCAGCGTTGCAGCCGCCTACTCCGCCATACTGGTGACGGCGTCGGTCCCGTTCTGCTCCGCGCTCGTGCTCCTGAGTCGGTTGTTCCGGTTCTACTCGCGCGGCGAGGTGTTCACGGACAGGAACACCATCATCATGAGGCGGATCGGCCATTCCGTGATGGCGACGGGCTACCTGCCGTTTCTTCTCGGCCCCGCGGCTCACGCCATCGGCGTGCTGAAGCCTGTCACCGGGGTAAGCGGTGGGATGATCGCCTTCCTGTTCGTGGGGCTGATCCTGCTCGCTATCTCCGACGTCATGACCATCGGGCAGGGCCTACAGCAGGATCAGGAGGAGATCCTGTGATGCCGATCATTCTCCATCTCGACACGATGCTCGTGCGTCGGAAGGTGAAGTCGAACGAGCTGGCCCGGGTCGTCGGCATCACCGAGTCCAACCTGTCGGCGATCAAGTCCGGCAAGATCAAGGGCATCAGGTTCTCGACGCTCGAAGCGATCTGCCAATACCTGCGGTGCCAGCCGGGAGACATCCTCGAGTATGTTGGTGATGATGACAGTGGCACGGAACGGTTCCTGAGGAGCGGTTAAATCTCCTGGCAAGGGAGACGAGGTGGAGGATTGAAGGCAGCAGATCTCGATCATGCCCGGTCGGCCGAGCTGATCGGCGAGATGCCCGCCGCCGGCCAACCCGCCTGATACCCAAACCCGCACTCGCCGCCGACGATCTCGCGTCCGTCTCACCGAATGTGCGTCCAGTCTCAGCGAGCGGTTCTTGGCTACTCTCGATGATCTTTCGATGATCGAGTTTGGAATTGCTTATGTAGAATGGGTGAACTTACCAGCATGCTTGTTGCCGGGCGCGATCCACGTCCGGCTCGAAACCTGGGCGCTTGAGCCCGCCCACTCCACCGTCACCATCAGCATCCATGCGCGGGCCGCGACGGCATGCTGCCCGCTTTGCGGCAGGCGGTCCAAGCGCGTCCACAGCCGCTACCAGCGGACGCTCGCCGACCTGCCCTGGGGCGAGCATGCCGCCACCGTTCTGCTGAGCGTCAGGCGCCTGTTCTGCGACAACGCGAGGTGCGAGCGCCGCATCTTCGCCGAACGCCTGCCCGACGTCGCAGCACCTTGGGCGCGCAGGACGGTGCGCCTCGCCGGGCGGCTGACGGTTGTGGGCCTGGCGCTCGGTGGCGCCGCCGGCGCACGCTTTGGCAGCAGGCTTGGGCTGGCCGCAAGCCGCAACACCCTGCTGCGCCTGGTCCGGCAGGCGCCGTTGCCGGCCATGCCGACACCGTCCGCCCTTGGCGTGGACGACTGGGCGCTGCGCAAGCGGCAGTCCTACGGCACAGTGCTGGTAGACCTCGAACGACGCCGGCCGGTGGCGCTGCTACCCGGCCGGGAGGCGGACACGTTGGCCACGTGGCTGCGCGGGCATCCCGGCGTCGAGGTGATCTCCCGCGACCGGGGCGGCGCTTACGCCAAGGGCGCCCGCGACGGCGCCCCTGGGGCCGTCCAGGTCGCTGACCGCTTCCACCTGCTGCAGAACCTGGCCGAGGCGCTGGAGGTGGTGTTCACCAGACACGCCCAGGATCTGCATGCGGCCGAGCAGGGGCACTGCGAAACCATGGCCGCCGAGGATGGCACAGGTCCCGTGCCGCCCAGCGAGCCGCCGCCAGGGATCCAGGAACTGGCGGCAGGACGCCGGGAACGGCGCATCGCAATCCATGAGCAGGTTTGGCGCCTGCGCGGACAGGGATGGACGGCGGAGGCGATCGCGCGCCACCTAGCCATCGGCCGCGCCAGCGTGTTCCGCACCCTGCGCCACGAGATGTTCCCGAAACGCGGGCGCCGCGCCGATGCCGGGCGGAGCCTGCTCGACCCGTGGCGGGACGCCGTGCTTGGGCACTGGAACAGTGGCCGTCGGGACGGCCGCGGGCTGTTCCGCCTGCTGCGGCAGCAAGGATACCGGGGCAGCTACGCCACGCTCTCCCGCTACCTCCACCGTTTGCGGGGCGCGCCGGAGCGTGCGCGATCCTCGCAGTCCCCGCCGGTGCTGGCCGCGGCGCCACGGCGGACGCTGACACCGCGCACGGCAACCTGGCTCGTGCTGCGCCGGGTGGACGAGCGGAGCACGGAGGACCAGGCGCTGCTGGCCAACCTGTGTCGCCAAGCGCCTGCCTTGGAGGAGGTGATCGGGCTTGCCGACGCGTTCACAGCCCTGGTGCGTGCCCGCGCCCCCGACCGCCTCGACCCCTGGTTGAAACGCGCAGCCGATGACACCGTCCAGCAAATGCAGCGCTTCGCCAAGCGCTTGTCGGCTGACTACGACGCGTGCGCGCGGCGTTGACACTGGCCTGGAGCAACGGACCTGTCGAGGGCCAAATCAACCGCCTGAAAACCCTTAAGCGCCAGATGTATGGCCGCGCCAGCCTCGACCTGCTCGGTCAGAGGTTCCTGCTCGCAGCATGATCGTCGAGAGTGGCTAAGAACCGCTTGCTGAGACTGGACGCACGTTCGGTAAGACGGACGCGAGATCGTAGGCAGCTGTAATCTGTCTGGTAGAATGACGGCCCGGCGGTTGCTCGCCACACATAGCGGTTGTTCGCGCCTCTACCGCTGGTTCTCGATGGCCGACATAAACACTGATGCTTTAACACTGCCGATATCGTTAGAGGCTGGAGCTGGCTGGTGAGGCGTGCCGTTGGACTACTGGAGGGTATGTTCCTCCTGCTTCTTACAGGGGAGACTCCGAGCGCCTGGGCTACGACGTTGTCGGTGGACGCGCAGGCGCGGATCGCGCCCGTTCATGAAGCGTTGGAGCGGGTTAAGTCCGCCCAAGATAAGGCGGGGCCGGCGAGGGACACGTCCGCCAAACTCCTCAGGCTAGGCGAGCTGGATCAGGCCGGACGTAACGTCATGCAGATGACGGACCTAACAATGTTGCCAGCTGAGCAGAGAGACCAAGCATCTGCTCAAGTCTGGCACGAGATTGGCGCACAAGATGCCGCTGATCGCGCCGCTCTCGTAAGGCTACTACCCGAACATGGCTGGTTCACAATATCCGCCTACGGCCGGCCCGCGTCGGACGCAGCCTGGAGTGTTGTCCAGCATCAGACTGATGATCCTGCGTTCATGACCGCGATGCTTGACAGGATGCGCCCGGCGGCGCTCAAGGGTGATGTAGATCCGACCAACTACGCGCTCCTTATCGATCGCGTCGCAATGCTGCAGCATCGTCCGCAGATCTACGGCAGTCAGTTCATATGCAAGGACCATCATTGGGTGCTGTACACATTGCAGGATCCAGAGGGTGTGGAAGCGCGGCGCAAGGCGCTCCATCTTCCAGAAACTGAGGCGCAGGCGAAAGCTAGACTTGCAACCTACGCACCGTGCTACTTCCCAAAGCAGAATTAGCGGTTAGTTAGACTGCCCGGTCTTAGAGACCGTTTGAAAATGGTTGTGGCGGCTCGGGCTGGGGTGATTCAAGCT
>CAXUCM010000235.1:0-5649 GCA_964249315.1 uncultured Acetobacteraceae bacterium
CTTCTGGCCAATCCAGCGAACGTTCGGCACAGAGTTGCGGCTGGACCCCGATCTCTGAGGGGCTATTCTGTAGAGAGTGCGGTTGAACTGGTAGGCGTAGTTGCGGCTGGACCCCGATCTCTGAGGGGCTATTCTGGATGGGCGGTTAAGTAGCTAAAAACGCTGCGGAAACCGCCCATTCGATTTAACTTGATCGAGGAGCCTAGGTCAGAAAAGCGCCAGCTGGTCCGGGTTTTTCCGCGACTGGCGACGACGTTGGCCCGAGAAGCGAACGATGTTCTCGTACTGGCGATCGGTAAAGGCGAGCACGTGGACCTCGCCGGTCTGCGGTAAGTGCGCCTCGATGCGGCGCATGTGGGCCTCGAACTGCTCCTTGCCGTTGCAGAATCGTGCATAGACCGAAAACTGGCTTTTCTCGAAGCCCTGGTCCAGCAGGAAATCGCGAAACTTGGTCGCGGCGCGCGCCTCGGCCTTGGTAGCGACCGGCAGGTCGAACATCACGAAGATCCACATCAGCCTGTATCCGCTGAGCCAAGTCGCGGGGGTCACCGCCCGCCGTAGGCGGAGACCGCGGCGTCGCGGGCCAGAATGTCGAGGCCGGCGAACTCGATGGGCGTGGGTGCGGCGGGGATGATGAGCGCGGAGGCGGCGCCAGCCTCGAAAGCTCGGGCGAGCGCCTGGGCGCTGCGGCCGACCACCACCGACACCGGACTCATGCCCGAGGACGTGCGCAGGTCGAAGGCGGTCAGGGCGGAGAAGGCCCGCTTGGCGCCGGGCGTCACCTCCTCCACGCCATTCGCCAGAAGGCGCAGGGTGAGCACGTCGACCAGGGCGCGGAACGGTTCGATCAGGTCGTCGGCCAGGGCGAAGGCGTCACCTCGATTGGCATGGTGGACGCCGATGGATGGATGCAGCCCGGCCGCGGTCACCGAGCGGGCGCAAAGGGCGCGCAGCACGGTGTAGCCGTAGTTGAGCAGGCCGTTGGGTCCCGGCGCGTCCCGGTCGCGGCGGAAGGCATCGCCCATCATCAGCGGCCAATAGCGGCGCGCGGCCTGGGCCTCGATGTTCTCCGTGTCGCCCGAGCGCACGCGGCGGGCGAAGGTGTCGAAAGCCGCCACCGGCCGCCCCTGCGCGGTGAGGGCGGCAGCCTGCCAGCGTATCTTGGCGACAACCAGGGTGCGCCACAGCTGCTTGCACAGGGGCCGGCCCGCAGCCCATTGCGCGCGCAGGCGGCCGTTCTGGGCGTGGTGGCCTTCCAGCGGCAGGCACACGGCGATCGGCGCGTGGTTGGCTGCGCAGAAGACGACCGGCGTGCCCCGTTCGGATAGCGCGGTGACGAGGTTGGTGCTCCAGGTGACGCCGTGCGCGTGGACGATGACAGCGGCCACGTCATCGAGCGGGACGCGGCCGACCTCGCCGGCGGCGTCGTCCACCTTGAGGAAGCCGCGCAGCACGGAGAGCCGCCGCCCATCGGTGGCAATGTCGACGATGCGGTCCATGCCTGGCGCTACTCCGCGGCCTGCTTTGCGGGCAGCGGCAAGCGCGGCCCGGGATCCTGCACACGACCCAACTCGTCGATGCGGACCTGGCGGGCGCCCCAGGCCTTGAGGGTGCTCGGCGCCGCATAGACGTAGCGGAAGGCGTCGTTCTTGTCGGCATCGCGCGCCTTCAGCGGGCCACCGTCGTTCGGCTGCGCCAGGGCGAACTGGCTTTCCGAGAACTTGACCACGCGCATGAGCTCACGCCCCTCGCCGCGCTCGATCGCCAAGATGTCGTCGCGCTGCAGCGAAAGCACCTTGCGGGGATTGCGGTGCTCGCGCCGGACCTTGGACATCCAGCCCGGCTGGTGCGCGTCGAACATCGAGACGACCTCGGAGATCCAGCGGCCGCCGGCAATTTCCCATACGTCGTAGCGGAAGTTTGAGTCGCCCTTGTAGCCCTTGTAGGGCCGCCCCTCGGCGTCGCGGATCGGGATCACCGACAGCGGCTCCAGCACGCGCACCCGACGCAGCCCACGGAACACCTCGTCGGAGCGGGCGAAGCGCACCAGCGCCTCGGTGAAGGCCTTGCCCTCAAGCCCCGCCGTTGCGGCGGCAAGCGCCCGGCGCAGCGTGTCATCGGCAATGCGGCAGCCGCCGTCCGCGAGGTGTTCCGACTTGACCGATTCCAGCGGCACGCGATGGACCACCAGGTCAACGCCCCGTTCCGTGCAGCCGGTCAAACCGTAGGCGGTCTCGTTGTGCAGCCGGCCGGCGGTGGCGTCCCGCCCCTTCTTCAGCGCGGCTTTGGAGGTCGTGCCGTGGTCGGCGCGGTGGCTGGCGACCACCGCCGCGACCTTCCCCTGCAGCTCCTCGCGGAAGCCCTCCCAGGGCGGATCGATGTCGTGGGCGAGGCGGCGCGCCTCCTCATGGCCCTTGCTGCCGGACTCGCGGGCGATGCGCTGAAGCAGGCTGCGGTCGGTCACGGCGATCACCGCCGCGTCGACGGCATGGTGGCGATGGTCGAGCCGATTCTTGCGCTGGTCGGCGCTCCCGCCATGGTTGTGGTCGGGAAGCAGGCTGTTCAGCCCCCAACTCCTCCGCAGCATCTCGGTCAGCCGGCCCGGCGAGACCCAGACGTGCGAGGAGCCCTCGCCCCTGTGCGGATAGAGCGCGCTGACGTATTCGTGCGCCAGCCGCGACAGGTGCTGCGTGTCGCCCAGGTGACGGGCCAGGAAGCCGCCGTCCGCGTCGAAGCGGGTCATGGCGTTCGGCTCGAACCGCCAGCGCTTCTCGCGCGGCAGACGGGCAGCGCGGGCGGCGATCTCTTCCCAGCGCGCGGTGTGGCCGAAAGCCTCGTAGGGCGAACGCCTGCGCTTCTCTCTGTTGGCCTCGCGCAGGCATAGCAGGCGATTGGCGCCGCTATCGTCCAGCGTGACGTCAAAGGGAAGGATGTGGTCCACTTCGACCGCGCCGGAGAACAGCATCTCCGCGTTGATTTGCGCGCCGGTATAGACGCAGCGACGGTCCAGCACGTTGGCGTAGTTCAATTCCTCCCACAGCTTCAGCAGCGCGCGGTTTGAGCCCTTGTCTGCGATTTCGAGCGCCTGCAACTTCACGGCTCGCTTCTGAGCATCCTCGCGGTTACGGGCGTTGCGCTGGTTGATCTTCTTCTTTTCCTCCTCATTCAGCTTCAGCTCGCGCGCCAGCTCCAGCGCGATCTCGTGCGGAGGGCCGTAGGCCTTGATCAGCCGGGTCAGCACCCGGCGGAGTTGGTTCAAGCCGATGTGCACGGTCGGGTTGGTCAGGCGGCCGAAGCGGTCCTGATCGTCGTCGTCGGGATTGCCGCTGCCGGGCAGGATATGTCGCTCCAGCACCTTGCCATAGTAGGGCAGCGCGTCCAGCGTCTCGCCGGTGCGGAAGTCGGAATGGTGGCCTAGCTTCGCTCTTTCCACCGCGACGCTGTAGACGATCACCTCGGCTTCGAGCGCCGCGATCAGCGCGCGCGTGGCGGTCGCGCCGAAGCGGCCGTAGCCTTCCGGCAGCGGCGCATCAAGGACAGCTCCAGCCTGCTCAAGCGTCAGATCGTGTTCGGCGTGAAGCCAGTCGCGGGTGGCTTGGGCTTCAGCGTCGCTCTCAGCCTCGCGGACGCGATGCACGACCTCCCACTGCTGATCGGCGGACAGGAAGCTCCAGCTGGAGCCGAAGCGCTTCTTGTCCGTCATGACGGACGCGACCTCGTCGCCTCGGAGCTCCTTGCGGTTCTCGCTCTCCTTGTTGAAGCGCGACGCGCTCCCGAGCCTCAACACCTTGAGGCGCAGCGTCTCGAAGCTGACCACCTTCTTGTCGCGCAGCTTCAGCAGGAGGGCGTTGCGCTGTTCCAGATCGAGCGATGCCGGGTCCTCTCCCACGCGCACGATCCGCAGGGCGTTCACCTCCTCCAGCAGGCGGCGGCGCTGGAACAGGGGGTGCGCCTTCGGCAGACGCTCCTCGCCGGCGACGAGAGTGCACGTGCCCGTGCGCGTGGGCTTGAGGGGTCGCTGGTCGAAGATGGCCTTGTGGACGGCGTCATGCGCAGCGGTTGTCAACAGGGAGGAATGATGCTCGCTCTGCGCCTCCCAGATACGCTCGAACTCCTCCTCGATGAGCCGGCGGTCGGGGTAGAAGTCGTAGCCGTCGCCCTTGGCGTCTTCGCCGACCTCCGGGCGCAGCCGGGTGCGGACGCTCGGCACATGGTTAGGGCCGGCCGCCGACGCGCGGCGATTGTGCAGGAATTCGCCGAAGGTCTCCGCTCCCTCGTCGGCCATTGCCTCCTGCAGGCGCCCTACCCCAATGCGGATCTTGCCGGACCCGTCCTCGGCCTTGCGATCAGTCTTGCGGTTCGACTTGAAGCCACGCCGCTGGTTCAGGTGGAACAGGGCGCGGCCGATCTCGTCGGGACGAAGCGGCGCGTGCAAGGCGCGGGCGCGCAGGGCGAACGGGTCGAGACCCTCCAGCGCGGCGCGGGCCTTCGCCTCCGTCTCTGGCGGAAACAGGCAGGCGGCGACGAGCTGCTTCAGCAGCGCCGCCTGCCGCTGCTTGAACCGGTCGCGGCCACGACGCATGGCGCGCGCCTCTTGCCGGTCCACCGCCAGCGACTGCTTCGACTTGGGATCTCGCCCGTCGCTGAAGATGCGCGAGCCTAGCGCGATTATTCGGAACGGGCTCCCTTGTTCATCCAGCTCTACCGCGCACCAACCCAGTGAATTGGTCCCGAGATCCCCACCCAGTCGCCACTTCATGCTACGCCTCCCAAGGCCTTTCCATACTTTGCCACGTAGGGTTGCAAGCCAAATGCTACCTACAAGCGTACATCGTATCCGGCCATTGAGTAAGCCCTGCTCTCAAGGCATTGATGTACAAGGCACCCGTCACGTGGTATGACGCTTATGCGCTGTCCGCCCTGTCCAAAAGGGCTGGCATCCTGTTGGGGCCTCCGGCAGGTTTGCGCACCCAGAGGCTCGACAGGGCCCAGCCTTGAAAGTGCTCTCAGTTGCGGCTTGACTGGCGATTGAAAAGGAGCAAAGAGTTTGTCTCTCAGAGATCGCGGTCTGGTCGTTAACAAGCGATCATTCGCACCAAATAAGGGCGGCGCTTCGGCGCCGTCTTTTTTGTTGGACGAGGCGGGGAAAATTTGGGTGCCGGTGCCCAGTAGCCATGCATCGCATGGGTATCGGGCGGAGCGGGAAGACCTTGTACCGGCGCGCGCACCTTTTCGAGAAGACCGGCAGCCTGTAGATGTGGGCGAAGCAATTTCATCGAGCGACCGAGCCACAATCTCGGCGTAGAAAGCCGCTGTGACAAGGCTTTCGGCTGGGAGAGGATGGATTGTAGCCTGAGCTAAGCCTCTGCCTATATGGGGTTCGGGCCTTGGCGGAGGGAGTGGGATTCGAACCCACGGTACGCTTTCACGCACACACGCTTTCCAAGCGTGCGCCTTAAGCCGCTCGGCCATCCCTCCGACGCCATGGATCCCGCATAGGCCGGGGCGCGGGACCATAGCAAACGCGAGGCCGGAGACAAGCTCCGACCCGAGCCGCCGCTTCAGGCATCCATCTTCAGGGCAGCCAGGAAGGCGCTCTGCGGGATCTCGACGCGGCCGAACTGGCGCATCCGCTTCTTGCCCTCCTTC
>CAXUCM010000235.1:5659-6088 GCA_964249315.1 uncultured Acetobacteraceae bacterium
GTGTGAGACTTACTCTTCGCCTACCTTGAGGACGGCGAGGAAGGCCTCCTGCGGGATGTCGACCTTGCCGATGCGCTTCATGCGCTTCTTGCCTTCCTTCTGCTTGTCGAGCAGCTTGCGCTTGCGGCTGATGTCGCCGCCGTAGCACTTGGCGGTGACGTCCTTGGACAGCGCGCCGATGGTCTCGCGGGCGATCACCCGGCTGCCGATCGCGGCCTGGATCGCGATCTTGAACAGCTGGCGCGGGATCAGCTCCTTGAGCTTGGCGCAGATCGAACGCCCGCGCTGCTCGGCAGCACTGCGATGCGCGATGAAGGAGAGCGCGTCGACCGGCTCCAGATTGACCAGGATGGAGATCCGCACCAGGTCGCTCTCCTCGTAGCCGTCCATCGCGTAGTCGAAGCTGGCATAGCCGCGGCTGACCGACTT
>CAXUCM010000236.1:0-6085 GCA_964249315.1 uncultured Acetobacteraceae bacterium
GGGGCCGCTCGACGCCGCCGGCGTGCTGCACCTGGGCGGGCACGTGCTGGGCGTGGTGGAGGCGGGCGGCGACACCCCGATCCTGGTGCTGGTGGACACGCAGGGCCAGTTGATGGCCCGGCGCCAGGAGATGATCGGCCTGAACGAGTACCTGGCGCACCTGGCGAAGTGCCTGCTGCTGGCGAGTGCGCAAGGACACCGCACGATCGGGCTCGAATACGGCCGCGCGTCCGCGGGCGCGTTCCTGGCGACGGCGCTGGCCACCGACAGCCTGGTGTGCCTGCCGGGCGCCGAGCCGGTGGTGATGGACCTGCCGTCGATGGCCCGGGTGACGAAGTTGCCGGAGGACAGGTTGAAGGAGCTGGCGAAGACCACGCCGGTTTTCGCGCCGGGCCTGGACCACCTGGCCCAGACCGGCGCCGTGGTGGAAATCTGGGACCCGAAGCAGCCGCTCGACGGGCAGCTCGAGGCATCGTTGGCGCGGACCGGGCAGAAGGACGTGCGCGACCAGCTCGGTGCCGAGCGACACGGCAGGACGATGGCGGCGAAGGTCGCCCTGCGTGTCATCGCCGAGGCGACCGGCAAGGGTCACGATGCTGCGGCGGCATGACCTGCTGCATCCCGGCCCGGCGGCCTGGGATGCGATGCTGCGAAGCCGCCCGGACCTGGCGGAGGTGCCGCTGCTGGCGGACTGGGCGCGGCTGGGCCGGCCCGTCATCGTCCGCCGCCGCCTGCCCGGTGACGCTGCGGACGACGTGCCCGCGGCCCTGCCGCTGCCGCCCAGCCATGGCAAGCGGCGGATCGCGCTCGGCTTCCCGCCCGGCGCCGCGCTGGCCACATTGCCGTCGGTCAGGCTGCGGGATGCCGCGGCAGATGCTCCCGACGGCTGGCAGCCAGTCATCGCCAGCCTCGTTGCCGCCGGCGAGGGTGCCGGCATGGAGCCGTGCGTGTTCGGCGCCCTGCTGTGGCAGCACGTGACCGGGCTGCCATACCTGACCGTCCGATCCGACCTGGACCTGTACTGGCCTGTTCCCGACGAGGCGGCGGCGGAGCGACTGGTCGGGACGCTCGCCCGGCTCGACGCGGCCGGCCCTATCCGCCTGGATGGCGAGCTGGCGCTGCCGGACGGGGCCGGGGTCAACTGGCGGGAGTTCGCCCAGACAAAGGGCACGGCGGCCACGGTGCTGGCCAAGACGATGGATGGCGTGGAAGTGCGGCCAAAAGCAGGGCTGTTCCGCGAGCTGGTACCGGCGTGACAGCCGCGGCTCACCGGCACGCCGGGCGCCGCGCCGGCGCCCACCTCGGCGCGCGGGTGGCGGCCGCAGCGACGGCTGCCTTGCTGGCCGAGCTGGAGACCTGGCCGAAGCCTGGGCTGGTCAGCCACGTCGATGCGGGCAGCCACACGGACATGGACGCCGGGACGTTCAGAGCGAGCGCTGCGGCGTTGCAGCCGTTCTTTGCGGCGCTGGCCGCGGCCGGCGCAGCGGGCGCCGCGATGCCGGAGTTGCGCACGATCGGCCTGGCGGCGGAGCGGGCGATGATGACGGCGACATGCGGCATCAACACCCATCGCGGGGCGATCTTCGGCCTGGGATTGCTGTGCGCTGCAGCCGGCGCCACCTTGACGGACCGGGCGATCGACGGCCGTCGTTGCGAACCGCTCCCATCGCTGCTGGGCGCGATCGTGCGCCAGCGCTGGGGTGGCGCCATCGTGCGCGGCCCCATCCCGCTGCACAGCCACGGTACGGGGCCCCGGCGGCGCGGCGGCGCGGGCGGCGCGCGGGCGCAGGCCGCGGCCGGGTTCCCGCACGTCCTCATCGTCGGACTGCCGGCCCTGCGGCTGGGCCGTACGCTGGCGCCCGGCGACTCGGAGGCGGCCCGCGTGCAGGCGTTCTTCGCCCTGCTGCAAGCCGTCGAGGACACCAATCTGTTGCATCGCGGCGGCATGGAGGGCCTCGCTTTCGCCCGCCGGCAGGCATCGCGGTTCCTGGCCGATGGCGGCGTCGGGCAGGTGGGCTGGCGGGAACGGGCCGCTTGCGTGCATCGAGGCTTCGTCGCCAGACGCCTCAGTCCCGGAGGCTGCGCGGATCTGCTCGCCGCCACCGTGTTCGTCGACGGGTTAGGGCGCCTGTCATGACCGGCACCGCGATCCTCTGCTCCGGTCAAGGCTCGCAGGGAGCCGGCATGTTCGATCTGCTGGCCGACGCTCCGGAAGCAGCCCACGTGTTCAAGGCGGCGAAGGCGGCGCTCGGCGGCCACGACCCGCGCGAGCTGGTCCGGAGGGCCAGCGCGGACGAGCTGCATGCCAACAAGGCCGGGCAGATCCTGTGCTGCACGCAGGCCATGGCCGCATGGGCCGTTCTAGGCGACATCATCCCACGCCCGCTCGTCGTCGCTGGCTACAGCGTGGGCGAGCTTGCCGCCTGGGGCGTCGCGGGCATGTTCGACGCGGAAGACGTCATCGGCCTCGCCGCCAAGCGCGCGTCGGACATGGACGACGCCACGACACAGCCGTCCGGCCTCGCCGCGATCCGCGGCCTGTCCCGGCACCAGTTGGAACCGCTATGCCGCGCGCGGCACTGCCATGTCGCCATCGTCAACGGCCCGGATCAGATCCTGGTCGGCGGCACCCGCCGTTCGCTGGAGGCGTTCATCGAGGATGCCGAAGCGCACAGCGTCCAGCATGCGGCGATGATCCCGGTTGCCGTCGCCTCGCACACGCCATTGCTGCACCAGGCGAGCGAGCGGTTCCGAGACGCACTGGCGAGCGCGCACGTTGCCGGCGAGGTCCCGTCCGGCGTGCGGCTGTTGAGCGGCATCGACGGTGAAGCCGTGTTCGATGTGAGCGCCGGCCTGGACAAGCTCGCGCTGCAGATCAGGCACACGGTTGATTGGGCCGCCTGCATGGATTCCTGCCGGGGTGCCGGCGTGGCGAAACTCCTCGAACTCGGGCCTGGCAACGCGCTCGTCCGGCTCATCCAAGGCGTAATGCCGGACGGCGAAGTTCATGGGCTATCGGAGTTTCATTCGCTGGACGGGCTCAGGCGATGGATCACGGCGGACCCTGAGACCCGGACATGATACCGCCGGATCGAACGATGGCTGTGGTCGAGACTCGCACTTCGTCGAACCGGTCGGCAGGACCGATTGACGGCTGTCACATTCGCATCCTGCCCTTGCCGCTCGCCGTCTGGCTCACACCGGCCCTGTCGCCCTCGGAAACCCTCACAAACGGATTCTCAAGGCTTCGCCTTGAGCGGGTCCAGGGCAGCGCCCTGGCCTTAAAGCGTCAACGCGGCAGGCGGCAGCCGTCAAGAATCAGGAAGCGCGGCCGCTCGCGCCGCAACGCAGCGCCAACCCGGCGCGCCACCTGACCGGGATAGAGCACGGTCACGAACACCGACGAAAAGGCGTGCGTCCGGCACAGCCCGGCGAGGGCGTCGGCGCTTGCGCGCAGATGCCCGGGATCGCTCAGGTTCCAGGGCTGCTTGAGCGCCTCGTATTGGCGGCGCAGGGCGATCGGCTGCTCGGTCGGCTCGGCGAAGATCGCCGGCATGAACAAGGTGCCGAACACCACCTGGGTGGCGACCGAGGTGAGCGGCGGCGACCAGATCTGCTGCCAGGTCAGGGAGGGCAGCGGGGTGCCGTAGGCCATCAGCATGATGCTGCCGGCCGGAAGATCGGCGGCCTGCGCGCGATAGTCGGCGAAGACCGCGTCGGCCGCCTGCCACGAGCCGGCCAGCACCAGCGTGCGCAGCAGCACCGCGAGGCCGACCGCGAGACAGGCGGCGCGCCCCGGCCGGATCCGCACCGCGGCGGCCGCCAGCAGCAGCGGCATGATTGCGAGGCGGGTGTCCAGCTGCGAGCCGGCGCCGATCCGTTCCGGGGCCAGCAGGGCGGTCGCGAGCAACCCCAGCGTCACCCAGCAGGGTGCGGCGGCGAGGCGCGGCCGCGATCCCGCCAACGCGACGACGCAGACCAGCAGCGCCGCCAGGCTCGCCGCATCCTGCCAGGCGCCGCCGCCGAGCAGCAGTTGGCCGAACAGCCAGAGCTTGCGGCCGAGCGGTCCGGCCGCGCCGCCGGCGGCGTAGCGCACGGCGAGATCCTGGCCGTTCTCGCTCGGCAGCAGATGCAGCAGGCCGATCGTCACGGTCAGCGCCGCCAGCCACGAGGCGCATGCCGAGGCTCGGCCGCCGCGCACCAGCCGGTACAGGTCGAAGCCGCCGAGCACGACGATCCACAGCACCGCCGCCACCAGGTGGGTGAACAGCAACGCCGCACCGCCCGACGCGGCGACGCCGATCCGCAGCAGCGGCGAAGGCTCCGCACGGAGCCACAGCGCCAGCAGCCCGAGCAGCAGTCCGACGCCGAGCACGTAGCTGACCAGTCCCCAGAACAGCGCGTTGCCGTAGAACAGCAGCACCGCGAAGGCGGGCTTGAGCGGCGAGGCCGCGTCGAACGCCCGCGCCAGCGCGCAGAAGCCCGAGACGAAGACGAGGTAGGTCGCCGACAGGAACAGCTGCGCCGCAAGGGGCACCGGCAGCCCGAGCCGGGTCAGTCCGACCATGCCGAGATCGAGCGAAGCGTCGGGCACCAGGAAGCCGGTAAGGCGATAGTATCGCGACCAGAATCGATCGCCGTGCAGCATGGCGCCGAGGATGTGGATGCGCGCGAGATGGTTCGGCCAGTCCTGCAACGGCGCCGGCCAAGACAGCAGCAGCGGGATCGCGCCGAGCAGGACGACGACCCACCCCGCCTTCAGGAAACGACCTGATGAATGGAATCTCAAGGCTGCGCCTTGAGCGATTGAGCCGCGAAACGGATCAATGGGCAGAGCCCTGGCCTTCCTCGGATCCTCTAATTCTCGGCAAGCTTCTGCCGGCTGGCCCTCACCCGCTGCACGCGTCGGCCATCCATCTCCACCACCTCAAACATCCAGCCCGAAAACGCGACCTTGTCGCCCACCGCGGGCACCCGACGCAGCAAAGCCAGGATCAGTCCGGCCAGCGTGTGATAGCTGCCCTCGGCCGGCAGGTCGGCGAGCAGCAGCCGGTCGCGGACCTCGTCCGCCGGCACGGTGCCGTCCAGGCTGACGACGCCGTCATGGGCGCGCGTCAGCGCCGGTGCGGCGCCCGGCTCGGTCTTCTCGCCGACGATCGACCGGAAGATGTCGGCGATGGTGACGACGCCTTCGAAGCTGCCGTACTCGTCGAGCACCAGCAGGATGCCGAGTCCCAGGCCGCGCAGCCGCTCGAGCGCGTCGAAGGCGCTGATCGTCTCCGGGATCACCTGCGGCGTGCGGATCACCGCGTCGATCGAGAGCGGATGCCCGTCGAGCAGCAGGTCGAGCGCGTCCTTGACCAGGATGATGCCGACCGGATCGTCGATGTCGCCGTTGCAGACCACCAGTCGGGTATGCGTGCCGGTCTTCAGCGCGAGCACCAGCTCCTCGCGCGTGGCGCGCCGCTCGATCCAGGACAGCTCGTTGCGCGGCGTCATGATCGCGCGCACCGGCCGGTCCGTGAGCCGGAGCAGGCGCTCGATCATGTTGTGCTCCTGCGCCTCCAGCAGCCCGGCCTGTGCGCCCTCGGCGAGGACGGCGCGCAGCTCCTCCTCGGTCACCGCCGCGCGTCCCTCGCGCGAGATGCCGACCAGGCGCAGCACCAGGGAGGAGGCCCAGCCGAGCAGGGCGACCACCGGGGCTGCCACGCGCGACAGGATCAGCAGCGGCAGCGCCAGGCGCGCGGCGATGGTCTCCGGATGGCGCAGGGCGAGCTGCTTGGGCACCAGCTCGCCCAGCACCAGCATCAGCGCGGTGATGACGACCACCACCAGCGCCAGCGACAGCTCGCCGGCGATCGGGCGAAGCAACGGCACGCGCTGCAGCGTGGGGGTAAGGTCGCCGGCGATGCGCGCACCGCCGAAGGTGCCCTCGATGATGCTGACCAGGGTGATGCCGACCTGCACCGTCGGCAGGAAGCGCTGCGGATCCTCGGCCAGCCGGCGGGCGGGCCCGGCGGGCCCCGCCCCCCCCCCCGCCCCCCCCCCCCCCGGCGGGCCCGCCCCCCCGGCTGTCGCCCCCCCC
>CAXUCM010000237.1:0-6064 GCA_964249315.1 uncultured Acetobacteraceae bacterium
AGGCTTAGAGCATCATCTGATCGGATAAAGATGCTCGCCAAAACAACGAGTTGGAGCGGGTTCCGCGAGCGAACGCGAACGGAAGACGCTCTAGCCTTGAGAATCCATCACCAAGAGGTTTGCAAAGGCGAGCCTTTCGCGGGATCGAGCCGCGAAGCGGATCGATGGGCGGAGCCCTGGCCTTCCTAATCGAGCCGGCCGTCGTGTGCGTCGGTGTCGCCGAGGATCTCCACCACGTAGGCCTCGCGGATCGCCACCATGCCGGCAGCGGCCATCGGCGTTCCGAGGATGATGCCGAGCGGCCCGAACAGCGTGCCGGCGGCCGCCATCGACAGCAGGGTCAGGGCCGGCGGGAGCTCGACCAGCCGACGCTGCACCAGCGGCGACAGCACGTAGCCCTCGACCAGATGACAGAGCAGGAACACCAGCACGGCGTAGAGCGCCACGGTCGGGCTGACCGTCAGCGCCACCAGCACCGCCGGGATGCCGGCGACGGCGGCGCCGAAATAGGGGATGAATGTCAGCAACCCAGCCAGCACGCCGAGCGCCAGCGGCACCGGCACGCCGAGCAGATGCAGCCCGATCGCGGTGATCAGGCCGACCACGACCATGTCGATCATCTGGCCGAGCAGCCATCGTCGCATCGTGCGGCCGACCTCGCGCAGGATCTCCAGGGCGCGCGGCCGATGGCGGATCGCGATCAGCCGGACGACGCCGCGCTGGTACAGCGCCGGCGAGATCGCCAGGTACAGCGCCGTGATCACCAGCAGCACCAGATCGCCGACGGCACCCAGGGTGAAGCCGAGCACCTTGAAGGCCGGCGCGCTGATCGCCTCCGGAGTCGGGACCGATCCGCGCAGATGCTGCAGCATCGCCTGACCCCAGCGGGTCGAGCCGTAATGGCTGGACAGCCGATCGGTCTCGTCGGTCAGCTTGCCGATCAGGTCGGTCGCCTGGCTGGCAAGCTGCGGTCCGATCCACCAGACCCCGCCGACCACCAGCGCCAGCAGGACCAGGCTGATCAGCCCGAGCATCAGCCCGGCCGGCAGGCGGGTGAGAGAGGACAGCACGTCCGCACCGCCACGCAGCGTGCAGGCCAGCAGCACCGCGAAGAACAGCAGCAGCACGACGTGCGAGAACAGCCAGAGCAGCAGTCCGGCCCCGCCCAGCAGGGCGACGGCGCGAAGGATCGAGGTCAGCTGCGCGCCCGAGACGCGAGTGGAGACCACCTCCTCGTCGCGGGTCGCGGGCAGGCGCGGCGAAGACGGAAGCGATGGATCGTGCCGGCTCTGATCGATCATGCGAATGGGCTGCCCGTGCGATGCAGCCTCAGACTATCCGGTGTCGCCTCGGTCCGCCGCCATAATCGCGCGGAGGGGGCCCCGCTCAGAAGATCGAATGCAGGATCGCGTAGAGCGAGCCGGACAGCAGCATCGCCACCGGCAGGGTCAGCACCCAGGCCAGCGCCATGTTGCGCAGCGTCGACATCTGCAGGCCGGACCCGTTCGCGGCCATGGTCCCGGCGACGCCGCTCGACAGGATGTGCGTGGTCGAGACCGGCAGGCCGTAGGCCTCGGCGAGGCCGATCGTTCCCGCGGCGACCAGCTCGGCCGAGGCGCCCTGGGCGTAGGTCAGGTGGTCCTTGCCGATCTTCTCGCCGACGGTGACGACGATCCGCTTGTAGCCGACCATCGTGCCGAGGCCGAGTGCGATCGCCACCGATACCTTCACCCAGGTCGGGATGTAGCGCGTGCCCTGGTTGAGATCCTGGCCGTAGGATTTCAGCGCCCCCAGCTCGGCGCCGCTGATCGCGCCCGGCGCCTTGGTCAGCGAGCGCACCGCCTCCGCGGTCAGGTACATGTCGTTGCGGACGTTCGGGGTCGCCTCCGCCGGGACGTGGCTGATGGCACCGTAGCTCTGCACCTTGCCGGCGATGTCGCCGGAAAGCGACGCCAACGCCGCATAGACCGCGGGCTTGTTGAAATCGCGGGTCTTGACCGCGTCGTCGACGACGCCGCGCGCCTGCTCGGCCTCGACCTGCGGGCTGCCGGCGGCGTGCGCGGTGAAGATCGACTGCGCCTTGTGCGTCGCCGCGATGAAGGCGGGAGTCTGGGTGTCCGGCAGCGCCCGGTTGAGCGCGAAGGCGGTCGGCGCCGCGCCGATCAGGATCAGCATGATCAGGCCCATGCCCTTCTGCCCGTCATTGCCGCCATGGCTGAACGACACGCCGGTGCAGGTCAGGATCAGCAGACCGCGGATCCAGAGCGGCGGCGGCTTCTTGCCGACCGGCGCCTGGTAGAGATCCTTCCGACGGATCAGCAGCTTGACCAGCAGCAGCAACCCGCCGGCGGCGAGGAAGCCGATCACCGGGCTGAACAGCAGCGCCTTGAACACGCCGAACACCGGCCCCCACTGCACCCCGGCGCCGGCCTGCCCGGCCGGGGCGAGGAACTGGTTGGCGATGCCGACGCCGATGATCGAGCCGATCAGCGCGTGCGACGAAGAGTTCGGGATGCCGAACGCCCAGGTCAGCAGATTCCAGGCGATCGCGGCGAGCAGCAGCGCGAAGATCATCGAGTAGCCGCCGGTATTGCCGGCATGCAGGATCAGGTCGATCGGCAGCATGGTGATGATCGAGTAGGCCACCGCCCCGGTCGAGGTGAGCACGCCGAGGAAGTTCCACGCGCCCGACCACACCACCGCGACCGGTGGCGCAAGGCTGTTGGTGTAGATGACGGTCGCCACCGCGTTGGCGGTGTCGTGGAAGCCGTTGACGAACTCGAAGCCGAGCGCCACCAGCAAGGCGACGCCGAGCAGCACCAGCGTGCCGATCGCCAGCGGCGGCGCGTTGCTCGTATGCATGTCGGTGACCAGCCCGTAGACCGCGTAGCCGAGGCCGCTGGCGAGCAGCAGCACGAACAGCCCGGTCCCGGCGAAGCTCGGCTGGCCGCCCTGCCTCTGCGCGAATGGGCTGGTGCGCGAGATCGCCGCATCGGACATGGTCGATGGTTTCCCCAAGGAGCTGCTCAGCGCCCTTCTACGGCCTGGCACAAAGCGGTTGTGTCTCACTTTTGTTACAATTCGGCGTAGCAATGAAGCGGCGGGTGAGAAGCAAATGGATTCTCAAGGCTGAGCCTTGAGCGGGTCCAGGGCAGAGCCCTGGCCTTAGACCAGCTCCCGATCCCAGAACTGCCGCAGCGCCACCCCGTGCTGCGCCACCGCCGACAGCGACAACGGCCGGAAGCGCGCGCGCTGCGCCACGGTGAAGCCGATACGCCGAAGCAGGGTCTCGTCGACGCGCGCGGTCTGCACCGTCGGCAGCAGGCCGAGCCGCGCGGCCAGCGCCACCTGCGCGTCCGGGTGCAGCAGCGCCTCGAGGTAGCGCATCGCCGGCGCCACGGCCGCCGTGCCCGGCACGCAGGCAAGAATGGTGAACGGGATCGCCCCCTCGCTCGGCACGCTGTCGCGCACGTCGCGGCCGGCCTGCTGCCAGACATAGCCGCGCGAGCGCCACATCGGCGCCATCACGATCTCGCCGCCGGCGAGTGCGGCACCGAGCGCCTCGTTGTCCGGGTAGAGGCGAAGCGTGCCGGCCCGCTTGAGCGCGGTGAAGGTCGCCTTGGCGCTCTCCAGGCTCGCCGAGACCCGGCGCTGGGTGATCGCGGCGGCAGCGACGTTGTGGATCGCGAGCTCGCTGGAGAAGCCGACCCTGCCCTGCCGCGCCGCCTCGAACAGGGCGGCGAAGCTGCGCGGCGGCTCGGCAAGCCGGCTCGCATTATAGAGGATGCAGAGCGCGGTTTGGCTCTGCGGGACGCCGTACGGCACACGCAAGCCGGGCAGCACCTGCGGCAGGGTGCCGACGCCGCTGGTGGTCACCGGTGCGAACAGCTGCCGCAGCGACAGCCGGTAGGCGTCGGTGTCGGACAGTAGCGCCACGTCGAGATGCGCCTCCGGCGTCGCCGCCGCCAGCCGGGCGAAGCGGGCCTGCTCGTTCGAGACCACCTGGTGCACGGTGATCTGCTCGCCGCGCGCCAGCGGCGTGTCGATCACCGCCTGCAGCGCCTGGCCGTAGGCGCCGCCCCAGCAGCCGACGGTGATCGCCTGATCCCGGACGACCGCATGACTCGGCCGCGCGACAGCGGCCGCGAACCCGCCCAGCAGCAGACGTCGGGAGAGCGGGCGCACGAGAGGGTGGGTCGAGCGAGGCAGGCTCAGGCGCGCAGCGCCAGCTTCTGCGGTTCGGCCTGGTTCAGGATCTTCGCGTATTCCTTCGGCACCACGTGCCAGAAATGCGGCAGGGCGGCGCTCCATTCGTGCAGCAGCAGGGCGGCGAAGCGGCTGCTGGTCTCGCGCGCATGGGTCTCGACGAGTTGGCGCAGCTGCGACTCGATCGCGGCGTCGCCGACCCGTTCCCAGCCGAGCGTGTCGGCGTTGACGCGAAGCTCGAAATCGCCGCGCCGGTCGTAGATGAAGGCGGTGCCGCCGGTGAAGCCGGCGCCGAAATTGTCGCCGACCGGCCCCAGCACGACGACGGTGCCGCCGGTCATGTACTCGCAGCCGTTCGAGCCGCAGCCCTCGACGACGGCGACCGCGCCGGAGTTGCGCACCGCGAAGCGTTCGCCCGCCTGCCCGGCGGCGTAGAGCGCACCGGCGGTGGCGCCGTACAGCACGGTGTTGCCGATGATCGCGTTCTCGTTGCTGACCAGCTGCGAGGACGGCGCCTGCCGCAGCACGATGGTGGCCCCGGACAGCCCCTTGCCGACATAGTCGTTGGCGTCGCCGATCACCTCGAGCTTGAGCCCCTGGACGGCGAACGCGCCCAGCGACTGGCCGGCCGAGCCGCGCAGCCGGACGGTCAGGTGGCCCGGCGCCAGCGTGGTCATGCCGAACCGGCGGACGATGCGGCTGGAAATCTTGGTGCCGATCGCCCGGTGCGTGTTCTGCACGTTGTAGTGCAGCTGCATCTTCTCGCCATGCTCGAACAGCGGGCGGCTGTCGGCGATCATCTGCGCGTCCAGCGTCTCCGGCACCTCGTTGCGGCCCTCGCGCGTGCAGTAGCGCGCATGCGGACCCGGATCGGCCTGGGCCAGCAGCGGGTTGAGGTCGAGATCGTCGAGATAGTCGGCGCCGCGGCTGACCTGGTGCATCAGGTCGGTGCGGCCGATGATCTGGTTGAGCGAGCTGAAACCGAGCGAGGCCAGGATGTTGCGCACGTCCTCGGCGATGAAGGAGAACAGGTTGATCACCTTCTCCGGGGTGCCCTCGAACTTGGCGCGCAGCGCCTCGTCCTGGGTGCAGACGCCGACCGGGCAGGTGTTGGAATGGCATTGCCGCACCATGATGCAGCCCATCGCCACCAGGCTCGCGGTGCCGATGCCGAACTCCTCGGCGCCGAGCATCGCCGCGATCACCACGTCGCGACCGGTCTTCAGCCCGCCGTCGGTGCGCAGCTTCACCCGGTGGCGCAGCCGGTTGAGCATCAGCACCTGGTGCGCCTCGGCGAGGCCCATCTCCCACGGCAGTCCGGCATACTTCACCGAGGTCTGCGGGCTCGCCCCGGTGCCCCCGGAATGGCCCGAGATCAGGATCGCGTCGGCGCGCGCCTTGGCGACCCCGGCGGCGATGGTGCCGATGCCGGTACGCGCCACCAGCTTGACGGTGACGGTGGCCTCCGGATTGATCTGCTTGAGGTCGTAGATGAGCTGGGCGAGATCCTCGATCGAATAGATGTCGTGATGCGGCGGCGGCGAGATCAGCGTCACCCCCGGCGTGGCATGACGCAGCCTGGCGATCAGCCCGGTCACCTTGAAGCCCGGCAGCTGGCCGCCCTCGCCCGGCTTGGCGCCCTGCGCCATCTTGATCTCGATCTCGCGGCAGTCGTTCAGGTACTGCGCGGTGACGCCGAAGCGGCCGGAGCCCACCTGCTTGATCGCCGACGAGGCGTTGTCGCCGTTGGGCCGCGGCTTGGAGCGCGCCGGGTCCTCGCCGCCCTCGCCCGAATCCGACTTGGCGCCGATGCGGTTCATCGCGATCGACAGCGTCTCGTGCGCCTCCGGGCTCAGGG
>CAXUCM010000238.1:0-6052 GCA_964249315.1 uncultured Acetobacteraceae bacterium
CCGGAGACGATGACGGTGGTGGCGGAACCGATCGTGTTCGCCGTGACGGTTGCGCCGGACAGGATGTAGTCCGTCAGCGACCCGGCACCGGACGTGATGCCGTAGGCACGGCCGGTGGTGACCACCCCGCTCCCGTAGCTGATGACGTTGCCGAACCCGAAAATCCCGCTGGTGTTGTACTGGGTGTAGCCGTGCAGGTTTATGAGCGTACCGCCCGACAGGGTCGTGCCGGACGTAATGCCGCCGGACAGAATGAGAAAACCGCCGCTGTTGACGACCACGGAACCGGTAGACCCGCCGGACGAGACGATCTCGACGCCGCCGCGGTTGATCGTGGCGCTGACGTCCGATCCTCCGGACGATACGGTGACCAAGCCACCGGTGAAGACCGTCGTCGCGCTCGCGACGCCGCCCGAGTTCACCTGCTCCGTGCCACCGCTGAGCACGGTGCCGACGGTCGTGCCGTTGTCGTTGATATTGCCGCTCGTCAGGACCGTCGATGCACTCGCAACGCCACCAGCGAAGGTGGCGAGATTTCCACCGCTGACCGTCTCGCCAAGCGTCGTGCCGCCAGCCGAGATCCGGGTCGTGGCGCCCGCGAGGTTGCCGCCGCCGACCTCCAGGCCACCCGAGTAGATGTCGACCCCGAAGGCGTTCGAGATGCCGCTGACCAGGCCGCCGCCCGAGATGTAGACGTTGCCGGTGTTGGTACCCCCGCCGGAGATCAACCCGCCGCTGTAGACGGTGTTGCTGCCGGCCAATCCCCCTGCGACGGCGGCGACGCCGCGCGCGGAGATCAGCTCGTTGCTCAGCGTGGCACCGCTACGGACGAGAATGGTCGCTCCGGACGTGACGGCATCCGTACTGAGATTGCCGCCACCGAACGTGAACCCGCTGTCCAGGATGATCGTGCCGCCGGAGGTGCCGAAGCTGTCGCCGCCCGCTCCGGCAGCGCTCTGGAACTCGAGGATTCCACCGTTCACGATCGTGTTGGTAACCGATCCACCGGTGCTGTCGAGGATCGAGCCGCCGGAGAGGATGCTGCCGCTGTTGAAGACGCCGCCGGACGACACGGTGGCGATGCCGCCGCCGCCGATCGTCAGAGCGGCATCCGTGCCGCCCGAGCCGACGACGTCCGTGCCGAGAATACTACCCCCGCTATCGACGCCACCGGCTGCGACGCTCGCAGTCCCGCCGGATGCAACGAAGGTGTTGAAGGCGGTGCCGCCGGATTGAGCGCTGGGGTTGCTGCCGTTGGTGAATATTCCGCCGCTGCTCACCACGGTGCCGGACGCGGTGCCGCCGCCGTTCACGAAGAACAGGCCGCTGTTCAGCACGGTCGCGCCGCTGATCACGCCACCGTTCATGACCAGGGATCCGGCGCTGACGGTCTCGCCGATCAGCGTGCCGCCGGAATGGACCCGGGTCTGGGCGCCCAAGGTATTGACGCCGCCGATCTCGGTTCCGCCGGAATAGATGTCGTTCGCGTAGCCGTTGGTGGCGCCGCTGATCACGCCGCCGCTGTCGATGAGCGTGCCGTAGGCGCTGACGACGACGCCGACCGCGGTGCCGCCGCCGTAGACGTTGCTGACGTTCAGGATGCCGCCGCTGCTGACGACCGTGCCGCTGGTGACGCCCAGGTTGGCCACGAACTCGACGCCGCCCGACATGATGGTGACGCCGCGCGCGGTCCCGATGGCTTCCACGTTGAAGATGCCGCCGCCGCTGACGGTCACGGTCGACACCAAGGTGCCGTAATAGCTGCCGACGGCACCGTCGTTGACCGTGCCCCCGCTGTTGATCACGAGGTTGGACGCGATCGAACCCGAGGACAGCGCCACCTGGCCGTCCACCTCCACGTTGGTGATCACGCCTCCGGACAACACGATCATGCTGCCGCCGGCAAAGACCGTGAAGCTGTTGTCGGTGCCCCCGGAGACGACGGTATCGGTCGCGCCGCTGGAGACGTTCAGGCTCGTGGCGCCGGAGATCGTACTGCTCGTCATGATCTGCATCCCAGAAGAGGTGAAGGCCGGCAGGAAGGCGACCTTGAGGTTGCGTTGGTCGGAATGGCGTCATCGCCGCATGCAGGCATGCGCGACATCATGCGTAAAACGGCGATCGCGTTATCGCCGGCAGCCGAACGGAAACGCTTGAAAGCGACATCGATCTGTATGGCTCATCCCCTGTATGAGGTCGTCATCACACAAGCTCGGCATGCCGGAGCAAGAGGCGAGGCTGAAAATCATACGATGACCGCCCATCTACCTCATCCGTAACGAGCATCTGATCCGTTCATTCGTTAAGAACCCGTTATCGGACTTCGTCCACAACTATGTTTCGGATTTGCTAACGATTTCGAGATGAGTTCCCGATGCGGCAAGAAAGGTTCGTAACCGGAATGGTAGAAATAGTTCGACGTTTAAAGATCAACAGTGGAAGGCATTCGGTAAAAATGGAAACGCTTTGCAGGAACGTTGAGCTCGATGACTTTTATGATAACTTGCCCACTGCGGTGGTTTGCACGGCAGCCGCGAGAACCCCGAGCGCGTCGTGCGCCTCGCCGCGGGCACTGATCGCTGGCGCAGCGTGAGCGATGGATGGCGCGTCCAGGTGCACTACCATCTTTGATTCCAGGTCCTGAACCGGCGCATGACGGCCCGGCGCCGAACCGTCCACGTCGATGCGGGATTAGGGGAACATCATAGCCAGAACCGCCGTGTCATCTTCTCCTCGGAGTCGATCGCGGCGGTCGACTCGAGGCCGATCTCGGCGAAGTAGGCGTCGAGGTCGAGGGTCCAGTCCATCATCGCGCGGACGATCTCGTGGTAGCCGTCGGCGATGACGGTCGATCCGGGATCGAGCCTGGTCACCACCACCAGCCCGGTCAGCGGCGCGTCGTAGGCGGTGATCCTCAGGTCGGGCCGCAAGCGCTTGAGCGCCAGCGCGGTGCGCCAGGCGTCGCCGGTCCACCAGGGCTGCCGCTCGGGCGTGCTGGCCACGCCCTCGCCCTGCACGCGCGAGGTCATGCCCTCCTCGAGCGGCAGGCAGTCGTGCAGCACGACGACGGAGTTCGGCCTGCACGACTTCTCGGTGTTCATGAAGTCCCGCAGCAGGAACTCGCACCGGTGCATGCCGTCGAGGAACGCCAGGTCGATCGGCCGGCCGAAGATCGCCTCCGGACGATGCTCCAGGAAGAACGCGTCGCTCGGCATCTGGAACAGGTGGCAGGCCGGCTTCGCGCCGATGACGGAACCGGCATGGAGCTGGAACCTCGGGTCGATCGCGATGGTGGCGCAGCTCGACAGCTCCAGCGTGTGGCCGTTCTCGGTGCCGATCTCCAGGTAGGTCCTGGGCTTCAGGTACGCGTGGAACCGCGCCAGGACGGTCCGGTAATGCTCTCCGGCATGGTCGGGCCTGATGATCATTGCGGTATCCTCGCAAGCGACGAGCTGCATGGTCAGTCCGCGTGGCTGAGCAGCCAGGAACTCGCGTCCATCCGTGCCGCGGTGCCGGGGGACGGGAGCCTGCCCGGCAACGCGATCTCCGGGCCAACCTGCATGCTGTAATCGGCGTCGGCGGGGATCTCGCTGGCGTACTCGCTGTGGCGGTCGCCGTCGAAGGCGCGGCTGATGGTGGTGAACGGCATCAGCGTCTCCAGGGCGCGGCCGGTGAAGGTGCTGTAGCGCAGCCGCGCGAACCGCTCGAACTGGGCCATGCCGGTGCCCGCGATCACCTGGATCCCGGTCTCGGCGAAGTGCCAGCGCGGGCACCAGAAACCCAGCCAGCCGTCGGCGTAGTCGTCGATGGCGCGCACGATCCGGTCGGAGAGCAGGTAGGCGTCAGACTCGATGTGGATCACCTTCTCGTAGCCGTTGGCGCGCGCGAACTCCGCCGCGAAGGTGAAGGAGCGGAACCAGCCCGGGAAGTCCAGCGTGCCGCGGCGCCCGAGATTGCGCCGGAAATGATAGAGCGTGATCGGCGCGTCGCTCGAGAGCGGCTCGCCCTCGTCGATCCGGTGCGCGTCGGGCCAGTCCGGCAGCGTCGCCGAGCCGTCGTCGACGATCAGCACGCCGTCGCGGCGCAGGTCGTAGCCGAGCACGGCGTCGAGCCAGCGCCGATACCGGCCCTGCCACTGGGCACGGTCCTCGCCCGCGTCGGACGAGAACGACGTGCAGAACACCAGCGTCTTCGGCGCCGACGGCACCGCCGCCGCGGGCGGGTCGAAGCGGCCATACCCGGGGATGGTGCGGATGACCTCCTTCACCTGCTCCGCCGAGATCAGCTTGGTGCATTCGAACATGCGATCGGTGTTCTTCAGTCGCGGGCACCACAGGAAGTCGCCCGGGTCGAGCTGCAGGCGCACGTCGTTCGAGCAGCTGTTGCAGGCGTGATAGTTGATCACCCGGTACGGCGTCTGGAACTCGTTGATCGGATGGGTGAAGCCGCTGATCATCACCACCGGGCATCCCGCGGCCCAGGCCAGCCAGGACAGCCCGCTCGACAGACCGACGAAGAACGCGGCGTGCTTCAGCCAGCGGGCGCGCTCGGTGAGCGGGCGCGGGCCGGTCTCGTCCTCGCAGCCGTACGGGATCTGGTTGCTGACCAGGCCGCGGCTCTCGATCGGGTTCTGGTCGATGCAGACGACGCGGTAGCCGTACGCCTTCAGGAAGGCGACGATCTCGGTCCAGCCGGTCGGGTTGTTCCAGTACTTGTTCTGGCTGGTCGCCTGGGTGGCGATGCAGACATAGGGCCCGGCGATCGGCGGGCCGCCGGCATCGATGGTGATCAGCGGCCGCTCCTCCCGCGGCGGCAGGCCCAGCATGTAGGCCGCGGTGTGGCACAGCCCGACCTGGCGGTAGTCGCAGGGCTGCCAGTCGTTGCGGTCGTCGTTGTAGAAGATGAACAGCTTGTAGGTCGCGTAGTACTCGTCCGGATCGGTCTGCTCGGCGGTGAGGAACCGGACCTCCGGGTAGGCGTCGCGGAACAGCGGGATCACGTGCGGCCGGACCACGCAGCTCAGCCGGCAGCCATGGCGGCGCGCGAAGGCGACCGCCTGGCCGATCCAGGCGATCTGGTCGCCCAGGCCGCCCACCTCCATGCGGGCCAGCACCTTGCGGCCGGCGGCGTCGTATTCGTGGCGGAACACGCTGACGCCGTCGCGCCAGACCTCGATGCCGAACCTGACGTAGTAGCGCTTGGAGCTGACCATCTGGCCGCCGGCCAGGTGCTGGTCGAACAGCACCGACGCGGTGTCCAGGTCACGGACCTGGATGCGGAAATCGTGGCCTTCCGGGACCGCGACCCGGCAGCCCTCGTTGAAGTCGTAGCGGATGCCGTGAGGTCCCGCCTGGGTCGGCGGGTCGGGCACCCTGACCTGCGGGAACCCGCCGGACAGATCGAGCTGGTAGGTCGGCTGGGCGACGATCTGGTCCATGGTCCCTCCGGGAGACGTGCGGGCGTCGGGCGCTCGTCGCGGGCCGACGCCGGTCGGGACGGGATTCAGGCCGTCATGGCGTCCCGCGGGCCGCCCGCCGCGTCCCCGACGAGGTAGGGGCCACCGGCCAGCACCTGGATCTCCAGCAGGATTTCCTGTCCGGGGCGGGTCGCCGAGACCAGCGACAGCACGGCGTCCCCCGTGGTCCAGCGCGCCACGTCCGATTCCTGGACCGACCAGCCCCGCTCCGCTCCCGACAGGTGTATGTCGAGGACGGTGCGGATCCGGGAACGGAAGACCGCCACCTCCCCCACCAGCACGCCCAGGGTGCGGCGGTCGTCCACGAACGGGCCCACCGTCACAGAGGGCTGGAAGGTCCGCGACACCAGACGTACCGTCTCCACCCCCGCCGGCAGCGAGTAGGTGTGCCGTCCCGAGGCGTCGGTGCAGATCGGCCAGATGGCCAGCCCGGTCTCGGTCACCACCTGCAGACGCGCATCCCCGGTCAGCGCACGCGGCGGCGCGTCGCAGGCGAAGCCGAGCTGCTCGGCCCGGTCGACCAGCGCCTGCCAGACCGGCTCGACGCTGGCCCGGTCCACCGTGAGCGGGGCCGCG
>CAXUCM010000239.1:0-6043 GCA_964249315.1 uncultured Acetobacteraceae bacterium
GCGCGGCCGTGCGCCCTACAACATCGCCGTGGTGTTGCTGGACGGCGCCGGCGATGTCCGGCTGGTGACCAACGTCATGGAGATCGCCAACGAGGATCTGGCGATCGGCCTGCGAGTCGAGCTGCGCTGGGACGCCACCGCGGACGGCCTGAACCTTCCGCGCTTCGTCCCCGCACCGAGCCATGCCGATGCGTAACGGGCAGGGTATCGCCGGCCGCGCCGCGATCGTGGGGATCGGCCAGACGCGCTACGGCAAGCGTGGCACGCTGGGCGACCGCACCGAGCTCAGCCTTTGCCTGGAGGCGATCCGGAAGGCGGCGGAGGATGCCGGTGTCCCGCTGGACGAGGTCGACGGCTTCACCTCGTTCGGCTTCGAGCGCCACGAGCCGGTGCTGGTGCAGGCGGCGCTTGGCATCCCCGAGCTGCGTCATTCCTCCATCGTCTGGGGCGGCGGCGGCGGCGGCTGCGTGGCGGCGGTGATGAACGCCGGCATGGCGGTCGCGACCGGCCTGTGCCGCAACGCCGTGGTGTATCGTTCGATCTGCCAGGGCCAGTACGAGCGCTACGGCCAGGCGCGCGCGCGGCCGACCTTCGGCTCGTTCTTCAACCCGTTCGGCCTGCTCTCGCCGGCGCAGATGACGGCGCTGACGACCAGGCGCCACATGCACCTTTACGGCACCAGCCGCGAGCACCTTTCCGAGATTGCCCTCACCTTCCGCCGCCACGCGCAGCGCAACCCAGACGCCATCATGCACGGCATCCCGCTCGAACGGGACACCTACTTCGCCGCCCGGATGATCGCCGATCCCTTCCACCTCTACGATTGCTGTCTCGAAACGGACGGTGCGTGCGCGGTGCTGGTGACCGGAGTGGATCGCGCGCGCGACACCCGGCAGGTGCCGGCGCGGCTGCTCGGCGTGGCGCAGGCCAGCGGGCCCGGCTGGAGCTTGGGTCCGATGGGAACCCACAACATGCCGATCGAGGACTACGCCACGGTGAACTCGTCCGCGGTTGCCCGGCTGGTGTTCGAGCAGGCCGACGTGACGCCGGCGGACATCGACGTCGCCCAGATCTACGATGCCTTCACCGGCCTGATCCCGATGGCGCTCGAGGATTACGGCTTCTGCGGGCGCGGCGAGAGCGGCCGGTTCATCGCCGACGGCAACCTGTCCTGGCCGAACGGGAGCCTGCCGGCGAACACCGCAGGCGGGATGCTGTCCGAGGCGTACCTGCACGGCATGAACCTGGTGATCGAGGCGGTGCGTCAGGTCCGCGGCACCTCGACCTGCCAGGTCGAGGACGCGGCGTTGAGCATGGTCACCAGTGGCGGCGGGGGCGGGCACAAGAGTGCCGCCATCCTGGGCCGGTGACGTTCGGCATCCCGGGCGCGGGCTTCATCGGCCGGGCGTCAGCGACGCCTGCCGTGTCCGCCTGTTGCCAATGCCTCGACGAGGCGGCCCTGGCGGCGGCGGTGATCCATGTATGAGCTTCTTCGCGGCCTCCGCGTGGTCGAGGCGGCCTCCTTCATCGCCGCCCCGTCGGCCGCGCTATACCTGCAGCAGATGGGCGCCGAGGTGATCCGGATCGACCAGCTCGGCGGCGGTCCCGACTACAACCGCTGGCCGCTGTCGGGCGGCGCGTCCGGCAGGTCAGGGCGCAGCCTGTATTGGGAAGGCCTGAACAAGGGCAAGCGCTCGGTGGCGCTCGACCTGTCGCGTCCGGAGGGGCGGGAGCTGGCGGTGGCGCTGATCACCGCCCCCGGAGACGAGGCTGGGCTGTTCGTGACCAACTTTCCCGCCTCGGGTTTCCTCGCCTACGAACGGCTCAGCCCGCGGCGTCCCGACCTGGTCTGCGTGCGCGTGATGGGCTGGCCGGACGGGCGCCAGGCGGTGGACTACACCGTGAACGCCGCCGTCGGCATCCCGCTGATGACCGGCCCGCAGGATCGGACGGATCCGGTCAACCACGTCCTGCCGGCCTGGGACCTGCTCGCCGGCGCCTATGCCGCCTTCAGCCTGGTCTCGGCCGAGCGCTCCCGCCGCGACGGCGGACAGGGATGCGAGATCCGGCTGCCGCTGTCCGACGTCGCGATCGCGGCGATGGGCAACCTCGGCATGATCGCCGAGGTGTCGTTGACCGGGCAGGACCGGGTGCGCACCGGCAACGACCTGTTCGGCGCGTTCGGCCGGGACTTCGTCACCCGCGACGGCAAGCGGTTGATGGTGGTGGCGATCACGCCCCGGCAATGGACCGGCCTGGTCGCGATGCTCGGCATCGAGGCGCCGGTCGCGGCGGTCGAGGCCGAGTGCGGCGTGAGCTTCGCGGCCGATGAGGGCCTCCGGTTCCGGCATCGCGAGCGGCTCACCCCGATCTTCGCCGAGGCGTTTGCCGGCCGGGATAGCGCCGAGCTGGCGCCGCAGTTCGAGCGCTGCGGCGTGTGCTGGGGCCCGTACCAGACCCTGGCCGAGGCGGTCGCGCACGATCCGTCCCTTTCGGCCGGCAACCCGATGCTGGCGCCGGTGGATCATCCGGGTGGCCGCTACCTCACGCCGGGACCGGCGGCGTCGATACCGGGCCGGGCCCGCTCTGCGCCCCGGCCGGCTCCGGCTCTGGGGCAGGACACCGAGGATGTGCTCGCGACGATATTGAATCTTCCCGGCCACGAGATCGCGCGGCTCCGGGATGCCGGCCTGATCGCATGAACCAGGTCGATTGGAGGCGTACAGCCATGGACATCGATTTCGAGGCTCTTCAAGCGCAGGGAGACCCCGACCTGCAGGCCCTGTGCGGCACGGCGATCGAGGCAGCCCGCTCCTACCTGGCGCAGGTCCGGTCCTCCTGCCTCGAGATGGTGGCGCCGGGCGGCAAGGTCGATACCGGCCTGGTGGAGGCCGAGCAGCGTCGGGTCCACGGTCTCGCCTGGGTCGCGACGACGATCGAGGGGCTGGAGCGGCTGGCCGCCTGGGGATCGCGGCTGGCCGGAACGGACTGCTTCCGGGACGGCGAGCGGTTGCTGGTGCGGGTCGGCTTCGGCGAGTACCTGCTCCAGCTGATCGGCGGCCTGCCGTTGAGCCAGAACGAGATCCTGCGCCCCGGCGACCTGGATGCCGAAGATGCCGTGCGATCGCTGGCCGACGATCCCGCCGTTCGTTGGTTCGTCCGCCACGGCAACGTCGCCGAGACCCGCAAGCGGCTCGCCGAACGCCTTGCGGATGGCTGGCGTCCGGATGACAGCCTGGACGACGAGCTCCTGGATGCGATCCGCATACAGTTCCACCAGTTCACCGAGGAGCGGATCGTGCCGGATGCCCATGCCTGGCACCTGGCCGACACGCTCATCCCTGACGGGCTGATCGCCGAAATGGCCGAACTCGGAGTGTTCGGCATCGGCATCGAGGAGGCGTATGGCGGGCTCGGTCTGGGCAAGCTCGCTATGTGCGTGGTGTCCGAGGAGCTGAGCCGGGGCTGGATCGCCGCAGGCTCGCTCGGCACCCGCTCCGAGATCGCGGGCGAGCTGATCGGCGCCAACGGCACCGCGGAGCAGAAGCGGCGCTGGCTTCCGGGCATCGCTTCCGGAACGATCCTGCCCACCGCCGTGTTCACCGAGCCCGACACCGGGTCCGACCTCGCTTCGGTGAGGACGCGGGCGCGGCGATCCGAGGCGGGCCACTGGCGCATCACCGGATCCAAGACCTGGATCACGCATGCCGCGCGCAGCGACCTGATGACGGTCATCGCGCGCAGCGAGGACAAGCCGGGCTTCGGCGGCCTGTCGATCTTCCTCGCGGCCAAAACCCGCGGCAACGCGGACGCGGACTTTCCCGATCCCGGTCTGTCCGGCAGCGAGATCGAGGTGCTCGGTTATCGCGGCATGAAGGAATACGTCCTGTCGTTCGAGGACTTCCCGGTGGACGGCGAGCAGCTCCTCGGCGGCGAGGGCGGTGCCGGCTTCCGGCAGCTGATGCAGACCTTCGAGAGTGCGCGCATCCAGACCGCCGCGCGCGCGGTCGGCGTGGCCCGAAGCGCGTTCGACCTCGCGATCAAGTATGCCCTGGACCGCAAGCAGTTCGGCAAGAACCTCGTGGCCTTCCCGCGCATCACCGACAAGCTCGCGATGATGATGGTGGAAACCGTGATCGCCCGCGAGCTCACCTATCATGCCGCCAGGATAAAGGATGCCGGAGGCCGTTGCGATATCGAAGCGGGCATGGCGAAGCTGCTGGCCGCACGCGTCGCGTGGAGCAACGCCGATGCGAGCCTGCAGGTGCATGGCGGCAACGGCTACGCGCTGGAATACGAGATCAGCCGCGTGCTGTGCGACGCGCGGATCCTGAACATCTTCGAGGGTGCGGCGGAGATCCAGGCCAACGTTGTCGGCAGAGGATTGCTGGCCAGAGCAGGCTAGTCTCCACGCAGGCGGAATGACGGCCGGATCAAGCGCCGGTCGCCGTGCAAGCCGGCGCGTCATCAACGACAGGTCTCAAGGACCGGAAGGGAAACGTAGTGAAGATCAAAGCCAAGTTCGTCATCTACACGCTTATCTTCTCCTTGACGATGGTCGCCTACATGGACCGCATCGTGCTCTCGGTCGCGGCACCTCGCCTCGTCAAGGAATTCTCGCTCTCGCCGGTGCAACTCGGCTACCTGCTCTCCAGCTTCGGATGGTCGTATCTGGTGACGCTGATCCCCTGGGGCGCGGCGTTCGATCGCTTCGGGACTCGCAGGACGAACGGCATCGGCGCCGCCCTTTTCGCCTTCGCTACGATGGCGAGCGGGTTCACCTGGAGCTTCTTCTCGCTGCTGGTCTCGCGCCTGGTCATGGGGGTCGGAGAGGCTTCGTCCTTTCCCGCCAACGGCCACGTCATCCGGCAGTGGATCCCGCCCAGCGAACGCGGCTTCGCCTTCACGCTGCAGGGGTCTGGACCCTATGTCGGGCCGGCCGTGGGAGCCATCCTGGCCGCCGCCATCATAGAGGCAGCCGGCTGGCGAGCCGCCTTCCTCGTGATCGGCTTCCTGGGCGTGATCTGGCTTGCCTGCTGGATGGCCCTCTACGATTCCCCTCAGAACAGCCGTCTGCTCGACGAGGAGGAGCGGGCCGTCATCCTTTCGACGTGCGCGACCGGGACGGACCCGTCCGCCGCCCCGGTGGCGCGCAGCGGTTTCGGCGGCCTGCTCAGGTCCAGGACCATGTGGGGCATCATGTTTACCCAGGCGCTCAACGGCTACACGCTGTTCCTGCTCCTGACCTGGCTGCCCACCTACCTGAAGGTGACCAAGGGCCTCTCGATCAGAGGGACCGGGCTCTTCACTGCGATCCCCTACCTGGGAGCGGCCATCCTCATCATCGTGTATGGCCGTCTGAGCGACCGATTCCTGCGCGAGGGAGATGCCCAACGCGGCGACCGCCGGATCTCGGTGGCGGTCGTGCTCATCAGCGCCGCGGTCATCATGCTGCTGCCCTGGGTGAGCAGCCTCACGACGATCGAGATCATCCTCATGCTGTCGCTCGCGGGCACTGGCGCCTGCGCCGCGCTGAACCAGGCGCTGGCGGTCGACCTGCTTCCGAACAAGGCGGACTCAGGCACGGCGATCGGCATGGTGATCGCCGCAGGCGTTACGTTCGCCATCGTGGCGCCGATTGCGACCGGGTACATCGTGGCGCTGACCGGCAGCTACAACCTGACCTTCAATATTGCCGGCATCCTTCTCATCGCGGGCAGCCTGAGCAGTCTCATGCTGACGCGGAGGCCTATCGCCGCACCGGGTACGAGCGCGTCCAACGCGGATTCCGTCCCGAACTATCGGACGGTTCCGCACGGCTAGCCTGACGTCTGCGCCGGACTCCGCCAGTCGGTTCACAAGGGCTGCCAAGGTCTCAGTCGGACCGTGCGACCAAATAAAACTCGAGGAACGTTATGATTGAAAGCATCAAGACGGGCTTTAAACGAGTGTCACGCTACCCTCGGCAGAAGAACTCGCCCTTAGCTAGTTTCTATCTGACGAGTATTGGTCTGCTTGCGTCTGTATCTTCTGGCCATGCGCA
>CAXUCM010000240.1:0-5975 GCA_964249315.1 uncultured Acetobacteraceae bacterium
GCTCAAGGCAAAGCCTTGAGAATCCATTTATATCGATAAGATCATTCCGAGGCGGGTGCTGCCGCCGCCAGGGCCGCCGCGACGATCTGCCAGGCATCCTCGGCGAGCGTGCGCAGCGCCTCGGCATGCTCCGGCAGCTGCACCTCGTCGCGCCCGGCGGCAGGCAGCCGCTGCCGCAGGCCGGCGAGCTCGTCGAGCAGGCCGGCCAGCAGTGCCGGATCGTCGAGGCCGGCGTCGAACGATGCGCGCAGCGGCGCCAGCAGGCCGGCCTCACCCGACCGAAGCGGCCGGGTGCGGAGCTGCACGCGCTCCACCCAGAGGGTGACACCCGCCTCGATCGCGGCATTGCGGCACTCCGCGGCCAGACGCTCCTCGCTGCCGAGCAGCGCGCCGTGCAGCGCGGTCTCGCCGGTCAGGACCAGGCGCGCCAGCAGCGGCCTGCCGTCGGCCAGCGCTGCCGCCGCGTGCACCGCGTCTGCGATCCGTCGGGTCAGCGCCGCGTCGTCGGCGCCGTCGGCCGCCACCGTGAGCGCGCTCCAGCGCAGCACGTCGACGGCGCGATGCTGCACCGAGACGATGCGGTCGTCCTCGACGCGCACCAGGGTGCAGCCCTTGTCGCCGGTCTCGCGGGCATGGCGACCCTGCAGGTTGCCGGGAAAGACGATCCAGGGTCGCTCGCAGAGCACCTGCCGGGCATGGATGTGGCCGAGCGCCCAGTATGCGTAGCCCTTCAGGGCAAGGTCGGCGACGCGGCACGGCGCGTAGGTCTCGTGCGCGCCGGGATCCTCCGCCGAGCTGTGCAGCACGCCGATATTGAGCATCCCGGACCGCGCCGCCGGGTAGAGGGAGGAGAGGTCCTCCGGCACGGCGCGGTTCGGGAACGAGTGTCCGTGCAGCGCCACGCCGGGATCGTCGAGGGTGAAGGTCTCGCAGCAGCGCGACGAGAACTCGCGCACGTTCTCGGGCGTCGGCAGCGCCCGGGTGATCACCGATCGGGCGTCGTGGTTGCCGCGCAGCACGAAGCAGGGACGGCCGAGCCGGCGCATCTCGGCCGCGAAGAACAGGCCGGTGGAGAAGTCCTTCCAGTCCCCGTCATAGAGGTCGCCGGCGATCACCACGAAGGCGACCGCTTCGGCGCGGGCGAGATCGATCATCGCGGCGAACGCCCGGCGGGTGCAGTCCCGGACCACCGCCTCGGGCAAGCCGTCGCGCGCGCGCAGCCCGGCGAGCGGGCTGTCGAGATGGATGTCGGCGGCGTGCAGGAAGCTGTAGCTGGCCAGATCGGATCTCCGTCGCCGCCCGCCTTACAGCGCCGGCGCGGATCGGGTCCAGAACGGCGCGAGCGTGCGGAACTGCCGCCAGCGCCGCGACAGCTCGGTGCCGGCGACCAGCGCCTCGCGCGCCTGCCAGCCGATCACCACGCCGATCGCCTGATGCAGGCCGGCCAGGCCGCCGCCCGGCCGTGGCGGCTGCAGGGTGATCTCGTCGAGCAGCGGCTGCGTGGTGGCGGCGTCGTGGTCGCGGCCGAGCGCATCCTGCAACGCGCTCAGCCGGGCGACGAAGCGGCCGGCGGCCTCCGGCTCGGCGCAGAGCGGCAGGAAGAACTCGGTCGCGTAGCGCAGCTTCTTCAGCGTGATGCGCAGCGCATGCCGCTGCTCGGCGGAGAGCGACTTGAAGCGGCGACCCTGCTTGAGCGCCTTGCGGTGCAGCCGGTCGAGCACCCGCATCGCCATCGCCTGCGCCGGCTCGGCGAGGATCGCGAGCCCATCCCGGTCGACCTCGTTGCGCCAGCCGCGGCGGGCAATCCACTGGCTGAGCTGCATCTCGAAGCGCACCGTGCGGGTGCAGCCGATCGCCTCGCGCATGACGGCATAGCCGGCCTGGCGCGGCGCCTCGGCTGCCAGGCGCAGCCCGTCGAAATCCGCACCCGGCGCCGGCAGGCGGCCGGGCGCGCCCAGCGTGTCGGAGAGGAACACGTCCCAGCCGCGCGCCGGACCGAGCTCGCCGGCGAGCCACTTCGCCTCCCGGCTCAGGCCCTGCATCGTCGGCGAGGGCAGGTCGCGTCCGAGCAGCGAGAAGGCCGTGCGCATCCGTCGCAGGGCGACGCGCATCTGGTGCACGCCCTCGGCGCTGCCGCCATCCTCGGCGACGGACTGGTTGACCTGCAGGTGCGCCTGGCAGGCGGTGAGCACCGCGGCAATGGCGTCGTCGACGACGAAGTCCCGGGTCAGCGTCGACGGCGCGGCTTTTTCCGCCTTCGGCCGGGCGCCCGAAGCGAGCGCGTAGCCGCGGCGTACCGTGGTGGCGGTGTTCACCCGCAGCGGCGCCAGCTCGAGCAGCCGCATGCCGATCTCGTAGAGCACGCTGGCCTCGCCGGCCTGCAGCGCCAGCCGGATCTCGGCGAGGCTCTCCTGGCGCGAGGCCGCCTCGATCACGCCCTCGTCGAAGGCGATCTCGACCTGCGCGCGGGGAAGCTCGAGGCGGCGCAGCTGGCGGCGCAACCGGGTCGCGAAGACCGGCTTCAGCGCAGACGCGGAAAGCCGTTCGAACAAGGCGGCCGAGAGCGGCAGGATCCTCGCGCCGGCCAGGCAGGCCAGGTCGGGCGTGGCCGCGCCGACCGCGACTTCCCAGGCCAGCCTGGGGGAGCCGTTCTGCCGGGAGCCGTGCTGCCGCAACGTCTGGATGAAGCGCCGGCCCTGTCGCTGCACGCGCAACGACAGGTCGCTCGCGAACAGGGCGCGGTCCGGCGTGTCGTAGTAGATCGTCTCGAGCTGGCGCACGACGCCGCGGCGCGCATGCTGGGCGATGATCGGCGCCTCCTGCAACAGGCCGAGCGAGCGGGGCGGTCCGAGCAGGCGAAGCCCGCGTTCGGCCACGGCGATCGGCCGCAGCAGCATCATGCTGTCGCCTGGAGGCGCCGCCGCCGCGCTCGCCGGCCTCGTCTCGATCGTCCGCGTGTCCAGGAGGGTGCTCGTGCAACGGAGGGATGACGGTTCGGTGACACGGTACAGGCTTGCGCGTCGGGCTGCAAAGGGCTGCCCTTGTGCGACACGTCATGCCGGAGCGAGCCCATGGTGATCCCGACCGCGCAAGCCGAGCCGACGATGCGACGCGGCGCCGAGATGCTGCTGGAGACGCTGCATAGCGAAGGCGTCGAATATATCTTCGGCAATCCCGGCACCACCGAGCTGCCGCTGATGGATGCGCTGGTCGAGTGGCCGGCGATCCACTACGTGCTGGCGCTGCAGGAGGCGAGCGCGGTGGCGATGGCGGACGGCTACGCGCAGGCCTCCGGACGCCCCGGCTTCCTGAACCTGCACACGGCCGGGGGCCTGGGCCACGGCATGGGCAACCTGCTGAACGCCAGCGTCTCGCAGACGCCGCTGGTGGTCACCGCCGGCCAGCAGGATACGCGCCACAGCCTGACCGATCCGCTGCTCTACGGCGACCTGGTCGGCATTGCCAGGCCGGCGGTGAAGTGGGCGCACGAGGTCACCGACGTCCGCCAGCTGCCGGTGCTGGTGCGTCGCGCCTTCAACGATGCCCGCGCCGCGCCCACCGGGCCGGTGTTCCTGTCGCTGCCGATGGACGTGATGGAAGCGATGACCGATGCGCCGATCGCCGACCCGTCGGTGGTCGACCGCGCCGCCGTCGCCGGCTCGCTCGAAACGCTCGCCGCCTTGTTCGCGCAGGTCGCGCCGGGACGGCTGCTGATCATCGCCGGCGACGAGATCCACGGTGCGGACGCCGCCGCGGAGGTGGTCGCACTCGCCGAGATGCTGGGCTCGCCGGTCTACGGCTCGTCCTGGCCGTCGCGGATCCCGTATCCGACCTCGCACCCGCTCTGGGCCGGCAACCTGCCGAGCAACGCCGGCGAGATCGCCGACGTGCTGGGCGGGTACGACGCGGTGTTCGCGCTCGGCGGCAAGTCGCTGATCACCGTGCTGTATACCGAGACCTCGGCGGTGCCGCCGGGCTGCGCGGTGTTCCAGATGTCGGCGGACGTGCGCGACCTCGGCCGCACCTACCCGACCCGGCTGTCGGTGGTCGGCGACATCAAGGCCTCGCTGCGCGCCTTCGCACCGATCCTGGCGCGGGCCATCGCCGGCAGCGAACCCGCGCGCGCCGGCCTGCTCGCCGCCGCCGCCGAGCGGCGCGCGACGGCACGGCGGCAGCGGTCGGATCTCGCCGCGTCGCAGTTCGCCGCACCGCGGATCACGCCGCTGGTCGCGGCCCGCGAGGCGGCACGCGCGATCGGCCCGGACGTGGCCATCGTCGACGAGGCGGTCGCCACCTCGCTGCACCTCCGCGGCTTTCTCGACAGCCCCTCGGCGCGGCAATACGCGTTCCTGCGCGGCGGCTGCCTGGGCTGGGGCATGCCGGCGGCGATCGGATGCTCGCTCGGCCTCGGCCGCGAACCGGTGGTCAGCCTGGTGGGCGACGGCGCGGCGCTGTACTCGCCGCAGGCGCTCTGGACCGCGGCGCACGAGCGGCTGCCGGTCACCTTCGTCGTGATGAACAATCGCGAGTACAACATCCTGAAGAACTTCATGCGCGGCCAGCCCGGCTACGCCTCCGTCCGACGCAACCGCTTCATCGCCATGGACATGGTGGATCCGGCGATCGACTTCCCCGGCCTGGGCGCCGCGATGGGGGTGCCGTCGCGGCGCATCGAACGGGCGGCCGACATCGCACCGGCGATCGAGGCCGGCATCGCCAGCCGCGCGCCCAACCTGATCGAGGTGATGATCACGACGGAGTAGGAAGGCCATAGCTACGGTCGGGGGCGTGAAATCAATCAAGGCAAGGGGCGTTGCCCCTTGAACCCCATCAAAGGCGAAGCCTTTGAGATCCATTTTCGATTTACGCTCAGGGTCGCGCTGCCGGGCGCTTTCTTTCGAACGCGGAGGTGTTGATGCAGACCGGATATCGGTTCGGGATCGAGGAGGAGTTCTTCCTGGCGGACGCCGCCAGCCGCGGCACGCCGTCGCAGGCGGCGGCCAAGGCGTTCCATGCCGCCGCGGCCGATCGCCTGCCCGGCACCGGCCGCGAGGTCCTGCAGAGCCAGGTCGAGATCTGCACCGACCCCGGCACCGACCCGGTCGAGGCGCGCGACCGGCTCGCCTTCCTGCGCGGCGAGCTCATGCGCATCGGCCGCGAGCAAGGGCTGCTGGTGTTCGCCTCCGGCACGCACCCGTTCGCTACCTGGCCCGAGCAGACCCAGAGCGAAGGCGACCGCTACGACCGCATGGTCGCCGAGTACGGGATCCTGGCGACGCGGAACATGGTCTGCGCGCTGCACGTGCATGTCGAGGTCGGCGAGCCGGACCGACGGGCCGAGCTGATGCGGCGGATGGTGCCGTTCGTGCCGGTGTTCCTCGCCTTGTCGGCCTCGTCGCCGTTCTGGGAGCGGCGTCGCACCGGGCTCGCCGGCTATCGCATGGCGGCGTACCGGGAGTGGCCGCGCTCCGGGATCCCGGACCTGATGGATGATGCCGACGACTACGCGCACTTCCTGCGTGTGATGACGAAGTCCGGCGCGATCCCGGATGCCAGCTATTTGTGGTGGGCGCTGCGTCCGTCGCCGCACTTCCCGACGCTGGAACTGCGCGTCTGCGACAGCTGCGTGCGCGTCGGGGACGGCGTCGCCATCGCAGCGCTGTATCGCTGCCTGGTGCGGATGCTGGAACGCCGCCCGGACATCCATTCCGGCCTGACCGGGGCATCGCGGGCGATCGCCTGCGAGAATCTCTGGCGGGTGCAGCGCGACGGCGTGCGCGCCTCGCTGATCGACGAGGCGACCTGTGCCGCGGTGCCGCTGCCGCAGTACCTGGACGGGCTGATGGCGCTGATCGAAGCGGACGCGGACGCGCTCGGCAGTGCCGCGTCGCTGCAGGCGGTGCGCCAGATTGCAGCGGGCGGCAGCGGCGCCGACCGGCAGATCGAGGCCTACGAGCGCGCCACGCAGGGCGGTG
>CAXUCM010000241.1:0-5962 GCA_964249315.1 uncultured Acetobacteraceae bacterium
GCCGAGGCGCTGCTCGCCGCGCTGGCGCCGTTCGGGCTCGCCTGCATCTCCGGCTGGTACTCGGCCTCGCTGCTGCGCGATGACGCCGCGACCGAGCTGCGCCGGCTGCGGCCGCATCTCGATCTGCTGCGCGCCGTCGGCAGCGAGGTGATGGTGTTCGCCGAGACCTCGAATGCGATCCACGGCGAGCGCGGCATCCCGCTATCGCGACGGCCGGTGCTGCCGGCCTCGGCCTGGCCCGGGTTCGGTGCGCGGCTGACCGAGGTCGGCGACGCGCTGCGCGCCGACGGCGTGCGGCTGGTCTACCACCACCATGTCGGCACCGTGGTGCAGAGCGAGGCGGATATCGAGGCGCTGATGGCGCATACCGGCCCGTCGGTGCAGCTCCTGCTCGATACCGGCCATGCCTGCTGGGGCGGCGCCGATCCGGCCGGGCTGGCCGAGCGCCATCGCGGCCGCATCGGTCACGTGCACGCCAAGGACCTGCGCGCCGGGATCCGGGCGCGGGCCGACGCGGAGGATTGGAGCTTTCTCGATGCGGTGATTGCCGGCGTGTACACGGTGCCCGGCGACGGCGGCATCGACTTCGTCGGCGTGCTGCGTCGTCTGCATGGCTATTCCGGCTGGATCGTGGTCGAGGCGGAGCAGGACCCTGCGCTCGCCGACCCGCTCGAGTACGCCATGCTGGGTTATCGCAACCTGGTCGCCATGCTGGCCGAGGCGGGGCTGTGACGTCGCGGCTGCTGATCCGGCCGGCCCGCGACGGGCAGGGGGTGGTGCACCGGATCACGCCGCAGAGCGCCGGCTGGCGCTATGTCGGCTTCGAGCTGCGCGACCTCGTGCCGGGCGCCCTTGCCGGCGGCGCCGATGCCGTCAACGAGACCTGCCTGGTGCTGGTGCGCGGCTGCGGCCGCATCGTCGCCGGCGGCAGCGATTTCGGCGTGCTGGGCGAGCGCATGAGCCCGTTCGAGGGCGGTCCGCACGCGGTCTACGTGCCGCCGCGTATGCAGTGGCAGGTCATCGCCGAGACCGAAATCGAGCTGGCGATCTGCACGGCGCCGGCTCATGGCGGCGGGCCGGCGCGGGGGAGCCTGCCGGCGGAGGCCGGCGAGGTCACCCGCGGCAGCGGCAGCAACACCCGCTTCATCCGCAACATCGTGCCCGATACCGCTTCGGCCGAGACGCTGCTGGTGGTCGAGGCGGTCACCCCGGGAGGCAACTGGTCGAGTTATCCGCCGCACAAGCACGACACCGACGACTTCCCGCGCGAGACCTATCTCGAGGAGACATACTACCACCGTCTGCGTCGCGGTTCCGGGTTCGCGCTGCAACGCGTCTACACCGGCGACGGCGCGCTGGACGAGAGCATGGCGGTGCATGACCGCGACGTGGTGCTGGTGCCGCGCGGCTATCACCCGGTTGGAGCGACGCACGGCTTCGACCTGTACTATCTCAACGTGATGGCAGGTCCGCGCCGGGCCTGGAAGTTCAGCATGGACCCCGATCAGGCGCACCTGCCGTACTGAGGCGGCATGCGGATCGATGGGCAGACCCCGGCCTTGTCTCCGGGACGGCTGGTATCACGGGTCCACGATCGGGTCCGGACCGCGCAGCGCGGTGACGTCGCCCGGGGCGACCTTGTCCGTCCAGCGGTTGCCGAAATGGGTCCGTACGTAGCCGACGACCGCCGCGATCTGGGTGTCGTTCAGCGTGGTGCCGAGCCACGGCATGCCGCCCTCGCCGTTCAGCACCACGTAGACAGGATAGCCAGCACTCTGCAGCTTCGGGTTGCCGGCCAGCGCCGGGATGGTGGCAGCGCCCGTTGCGCCCTTGGCGTCGGCCTGATGGCAGCCCTGGCAGACCTGGGCATAGATCACTCGTCCATCAATGCTGTTGGTGCTGGCGCCGGCGACGTTCGCCGCGGCATCGGCATCCGCCTCGCGCGAGGGCAGCAGTGCCAGCCCGACCAGTGCCAGGATCGCCGGCGGGAACCGCATCATGCCGCGCTGACCGCGCGTTGGTGCAGTTGCGTGATCGCCGCCACCGAGGACAGGATCGCACCCTCCTGCCAGCAGCCGACATGGGAGGCGTGCTCGCCGGCCAGCACCAGGCGGTGGTCCATCGTCGTCATCGCCTTGTAGTGCGTGCGGCGCGCCTCCTCGCTCCACTCCGAGCAGCAGCCCAGCGTCCAGGGCATCCGGCTCCAGGCCACGCCGATGCCGTTGGAGAACTCCTCCCGATACTGTCGGTGCAGCACGCTGCCCTGTGCAAGCGCCGCTTCGACCCGCTCGGCCGGCGTCATGCCGGAGAACGCGTAGGAGGCCGGGCCGAACATGTAGCCGCCGAGCAGCACGCCGGGACCGTCGCTGAAATACCTCGTGCTCGGATAGGCGATCTGGCTGATCGGCTGGTTGGTGAAGCTGATGCCGCCATAGATCTGCTCGTCCTGCTCCCAGAAGCGGCGCTTGAACTCGAGCCCGATCTTGACCGAGGAGACGTACGGCACCGCCTGGATCGCCGCCTGCATCGGTGCGCCGGCCTGCACCTCGATCTCGGCCAGCACCGGCAGCGGGATGGTGCAGACGCAGTATTCGGCGCGGGCCTCATGGGCGGCGCCGCCGCCCTGCTTGTCGACATAGCTTACGGTGACGCCACCGTCATCCTGCGCGATCCTGGTGACCTTGACGTTGTGCGTAACGAGATCGTCGACGTGCCTCGAGAAACCCTTGCCGATCATGTCCATGCCGCCGACAGGCTGGAACATGATCGTCTGCATCTCGTAGTTCATGTTGAATGAGAGCCATTCCCATAGGCCGGACTTCATGATCGCGGCACGTCCGAGCGGCCGCGACGGCATCGGCGCGCCGTCGGGGCCGGCGGTCGGCATCTTGTCGTAGCCGCGGCGCAGCGAGACCGCTTTGCCGCCCGAGTAGTCGTAGTTCTTGTCCAGCAGTCCCCAGCCCTTCATCGCCGCCAGCAGGTCGTGCTGCTCGTCGGCGCTGATCGGCTGGTCGAGCTTGTTCTGGTTGATCGACTTGGCGAGCAGCTCGGCGGTGTAGCCGGTGAAGTCGGTCATGATGTCGCGATATCGCTGCGGCCGGCCGCCGAAGCTGTCGCTGTTATGCAGGTAGGTGTTGTGGTTGACTTCGATGAACGGCTCGAGCTGGACGCCGAACAGCTTGCAGTAATGCAGCAGGCCCTGATGGTGGTAGGGGATGCGCCACGGTCCGGGATTGAGGTAGTTGCCGGATGTGAAGCCGACATGCTGGGTGGCGCCGCCGAGCTCGGTCAGGGTGTCGCCGCCGCGAAGCGTGAAATTGCGTCCGCCGGAACGGTTCTGGTACTCGAGCACGCGCACGCTGTAGCCCGCACGCCGCAGCTCGTAGGCGGCCAGCAACCCGGCCAGGCCGGCGCCCAGCACCAGCACGGTGGTGCCCTTGCGCGCACCCGATAGGGAAGGGGCGCCGGGAAAGTCGGTGCCGGCCGCGTGACCGAGCTGCGTCATCGCCTGATAGGCAGTCATGCTGCCGGCCGCCGCGCCGATCCGCATCAGCAACTGTCGGCGCGTGGGTTGCAGTGTATTCGCTCGGTTCAACGCACATGCTCCGGGCTGGATGGCGACGATGGCACCAGAACAACGCTATAACTCCGGGCAAGTGAGCGTCAACCTGCACATCATGCAGTCGTTTGCCTGCTTTATTTGCAGTGTGCTTGCGCGTGACCGACTGGATTGCGCCCGTGCCGGCCAATACGTCCACGGTAACGTGCCGGCGGCGACATTCAAGAATGATCATCGCAAGCGGTCGCTTGACCGGTGTTACTCTACAGGGTCGTGGCAAAAACTTGCCTGTTTTTCATTCAAGTGACTAGAAACGCATCTTCAAGGCTGCGTCCTTTTTGTCGCAGCGTGTAAATTTGCTCCAACCGGGTGCAAAATCGTCTTGCCTTAGACTGCTCTGACCTGCGTGATCGTCGTGGTGAAGGAACGATCACAGCGGTATGGCGACCGTCGCAAGGGTCGTGCGACCACATGGAAAGACACGAATGCAGCACACGCGGATTAATCATCGGCGACAGACGGCCTTCTGCGGGACAGGGCGCCGCCTGCGGACAGGCGGTTGGCGATATGTCCTGCTGATGACCGCGTGTCCCTTCGCGATCGCGTCCGTCGGCGGCCCGGCGCGAGCCCAGAGCGACGCAACGGCGCCCGCCGCCGGCGCCCCGGCCGCAAGCTCACCGAAGACCTCGGCGCCCCATCACGCGACGAACGACACCACGCAAGCCGGCAACAGCGCAGGCGCTGCGGTGCCCGCCGCCGCCGGTGAGAGCGTGATCGTCACCGGCACAAGGAGCCTCAACACCAAGGCGCGCGACAGCACCAGCCCGATCGACGTCATCACCTCCGCCACGCTGCGGCGCTCCGGCCAGGTCAACCTCAACGACGCGCTGGTCAAGACCGACCCCTCGATCGACGTCAAGACCGAGGGCTCCGACACCGCGGCGCTGACCGCCAACATCATCCTGCGCGGCCTCAATCCGAACGACACCCTGATCCTGCTCGACGGCATCCGCCGGCATCCGACCTCGAACATCTCTGCCGATGCCGGTCCCGAGCAGGGCTCGACCGCGCCCGACATCAACATGATCCCGGCCGCGGCGATCGACCATATCGAAGTGCTGAAGGACGGCGCCGCCGCGCAGTACGGCTCCGATGCCGTCGCCGGCGTGGTCAACATCATCACCAAGAAGACCGATCACGGATTGAGCGCCAGTGCCGAGACCGGCGCCAACGCCAACAACGGCGACGGCTTTCTGTATCAGCTCGATGCCGACGGCGGCTTCGCTTTCGGCAGCGACGGCTACGTCCATCTCGGCGGACAGCTCTATCACAAGGATTTCTTCGTCTCGCCCACGGTCGACGACCGCACGTCCGCCTTCATACCGACCGCCACCGAGCTCGCCAACGGCTTCGTGCCGGAGAACTTCGCCGAGCCCGGCAACTCCAACAAGATCTTGGGCATACCGGAAGAGACGCGCGAGACGCTGAGCATCGCCGCCGGCTCGACCCTGGTGCCAGACCTGTTCGGCGGCCTTGCCGGCTACAGCCTGATCACCTACGGCCATCGCCATTCGGAGGGCTACGAGAACTACCGGACGCCGGACTCGCTGCCGACAATCTACCCGTACGGCTACTCGCCGCGCGAGACCGACGAAGAGAACGACTATGCCGCGACGCTCGGACTGAAGGCCGACGATTTCTTCGGCTTCCACGCCAATATCAGCACCACTTACGGCGACGACGAGACCGACATCGGCAACAAGAACACCGGCAATCCAGGCCTGTTTGCCGGCGACTTCATGCCCGGCGATCCGGACTTCGGCAGCGTCGGCTTCACGCCGACCAAGGTGCTGGCGCAGACGCAGCGCACCGGCCAGTGGACCAACAATCTCGATTTCACCAGGCTGGTGTCGGTGTTCGGCCGCCCGCTCAACGTCGCCTTCGGCGCCGAGAACCGGGTCGACATCTACAAGCTCGGCGCCGGCGCCCCGGCCTCCTATGAGGAAGGCGGCACCCAGGGCTTCGCGGGCTTGCGGCCGCAGAACGCCGGCGACTTCTATCGCGACGTGTACGCCGCCTATATCGACCTCGATAGCCATCCGCTGCCGAAATGGGATCTCGATTTCGCCGGCCGGTTCGAGCACTACACGGATTTCGGCAATACCGAGACCGGCAAGATCTCGACCCGCTACGACTTCACTCGCCAGTTCGCCATACGCGGCACCGTCAGCAACGGCTTCCGCGCGCCGACGCTGGCCGAAGAGCATTTCAGCGCGCTGAACGTCGGTCCGACCAGCGCCAGCGGCGATCTCGCGGTCGACTCCGCCGCCGCACGCTCGATCGGTGCCGTGCCGCTGAAGCCGGAGCGTTCCACCAACGCGTCCGGCGGCGTGGTGCTGGAGC